>JACZJL010000007.1 GCA_014860585.1 Bacteroidales bacterium
CACTGTTATGATGGCAGGGCTGTATTCGGTTGTAGTGACCGATGGTAACGGCTGTGAAGGTTATGCAGAGGTAACCACCTCTTACCTGGTGGTAACAATCCCGGCTTGTCCGGCCAGCATGAATGTCCTGATCACTGACCCTGCATTCACCATCACCGGCGAAGACCCGATGGGTGGAATATACTCCGGCGCCGGTGTAGTTGGAACAAACGTATTTGATCCCGCGTTGGCCGGACTTGGAGGTCATGTGATTACTTACACCATTCAGGACATCTGCGGACCACAAAGTTGTGAATTTTTAATTACAGTTTCCGACGAGCCGATCACCTGCGAAGATGCCACAATAACCAATTTCCCGACAACAGCAGATGATGTTTGCGAAGGGGAAGCTTATGCTATTGATTTTACGGGGGTGATAATCGAAAATGCAGTTGAGGAGATCTGGACGGTTGATCCGATAACAGCAGGTGAAGTCACGGCAAATGTGTTCAATCTGAATGTTGGTTATGTTGGTGATGTCACCATCACGCTGTTGGCTGTTGCCGAAGATCTGTGCAATGATGCTTCAGCAAGTGTTGGTTTTACAGTTCATCCGCTTCCACTAATAGAAATTACCGGCGATCTGGAATTCTGCGAAGGAGAAGAAACCACCCTGACCGCTACAGAAGGAGTATCTTATTTGTGGAGTACCGGCGAGATCACCCAAAGCATTACTGTATCTGTTTCTGGTGATTATTCTGTAACAGTAACTGATGAAAATGGTTGTGAGGGTTTTACAGAAGTCACCGTCATTGTTCACCCACTACCGTTGGTCGAAATAACTGGCGATCTGGAATTCTGCGAAGGAGAAGAAACCACCCTGACCGCTACAGAAGGAGTATCTTATTTGTGGAGTACCGGCGAGATCACCCAAAGCATTACTGTTTCTGTTTCTGGTGATTATTCTGTAACGGTAACTGATGAAAATGGTTGTGAGGGTTTTGCCGAGGTTACTGTAATTGTGCTACCGGCTCCCATCCCCGAATGTCCCGGACTACTTGAAATTTATGTTAATGATCCATTATTACTCCTCGATATGGCAACACCTTTGGGAGGTGCTTATTCCGGTGTTGGAGTGACTTTCGATGGGGTTGATTACTATTTTGATCCTTCAGCAGGAGCTGGCTTGTATGATATTGATTATTGCTATTCCGATCCTGTAACGGGATGCGAAGGCTGCTGCCAATTCACAATTAAGGTATTATCAATCCCCGGCGAAGGTCAGGTGATTTGTATGCAGACAGGTTGGAGTATTATTTCAAGTTACTTCCAGCCGGATAATCCTCAATTGGATGATATTTTTGCCGGCCTGAATGCTGAAAACAAAGTAACCATCATGCTTGGTCAAAATGGAATCTACTGGCCCGGACAAAATATAAACACGTTGGGCAGTTGGAATGTATTCAATGGCTATAAAATCAAAATGAATCAACCCGGATGCATTGATATTACCGGTGAGATGCCTGCAGATAAAACTGTTTCTTTGCCTTCAGGCGCCAGCTTCGTGCCGATGCTCTGTGACCAGCCTATACCGGCCGATGAAATATTTGATCAACCTGGTAATGGCCTGCTGTTTGCTTTTGATCTCCAGAATCAATTGCTATACTGGCCGCAGGGAGGTATTTATACACTTCAGACACTTGAGCCGGGAATCGGTTATCTTGTGAATATGATTCAGCCCGGCCAGGTTACATTTAACTGCGCGAAAAACAGTGTTTCCGGCTACGTCAAAGCACAACCGAAAGTATATCCGGATGCTCCATGGAGTTACGATATGACCGGTTCTGCTCATCTTATTTCCATAAGTAGCGCAGCCCTGGGAGAACTTTCGAAAGGTGATTATGTTGGTGTATTTACTGACGACGGCGTTTGTGCAGGATTCACCCAATACAACGAAGAAAAGGGGAATATCCTTCTCGTTGCTTACGGTGATGATTTCACTACAGAATCTCTTGATGGACTGACTGATAATGAAACCATGTCATTCAGAACCTATCACACAGCTTCAAAAGTTGAAGAACCAACTGAGGTAACATTTAGTGATTTGATGACCGATGCCGGCCAGTTTACCGAAATGGGCAGGTCAATGATTGTGAAGATGAGTGCAGGTTCCACATCAATTGTTGAAGGCAAACTCAGTTCCATCAGTCTGCATCCCAACCCCAGCGATGGCTTGATTAACCTTACGATCCCGGCTATGAATGAAGTCCTCAGTATTGAAGTCACCAATTCATCGGGTCAGTTGGTTCATTCAGAAACAATAGAAAGTAAAGCTGTTTCTCATCAACTCGATCTGACCGGAGTAAACCCGGGTGTTTACTTTGTCAGGATTACCGGCAACGGCCAGACTGTGGTGAAGAAAGTGGTCATCCAATAGCTGGCTGCCAACATCCTGAAAGTGGCCCAAACCCTTTCAGCGCAGAATAAATAAAACAGCCGGAGCTAAAACTCCGGCTGTTTGTTTACAAACCTAACCCTGACAGGGTTTCTTCCAGAGGCATCCATTGGAAAACCCTGTCAGGGTTAAGATAAATTTACATCACCACCAGCCTCCTGGTAAAGATTTCTCCGTTGATCTCCATCCTGATTACATACAATCCAAGCCTGAATCCGCTCACATCGAGCACGGCCTCGCTGCCGGTAAAACTGGATTGTTCGATCACCCGTCCATCCAGGTCAGTGATGGAATAGTTGACTTTACCTTCATTTTCAGGGATCGAAATAGTGACCAGGTCTTCAGCCGGGTTGGGGTAAATATCTACCCGGAATTGTCCTTCACCAGGCTCATTGGTTTCTGTGCCTGCAAACTCATCTCCGGACTTGAGGATGTTGACCACCTCCACATTGTCGAACCATGCAATGGAAGTTCGTGTAGCCAGCACACTCTCGGTAAAAATTCCGGTCTGGATGCAACTGCCCATGTTGATAGTTCCACTGTAACGTTGTTGCCAGGTGGTTCCGTTGTAGGAGGTAAATACCTTGAAGTTATTGACGTTGCGCTGAATTTTCATCCAGCGGATCAGTTGTGCTACCTGGCTGAGGTTACGCATGGCGCTGCCAGTGGTTGTGCGATAACTGATGATTACATTCGGATTGTAAAGCCGTGTTTTGAATAAGATGGTTTTTGCTCCGGGTAAGTTGCTTTCGCGCATCATTACACCGCCCCAGCCGCCATTCTCCACTTCATCGAGGCGGGCGATCACCGTTCCATTGCCGCAGAGTTCCTTGTTGACAAAGTGGAATACATCATTGGTTGTGGTGGATTTGCCGGTGGCGGAGAGTTTGTAGGACAATCCTGGTTCACATGGATAGTAAACAGAGGTTCCGTTGGCACTTGAATGGGTATTGCAGGAATACCAGGGCTCCTCAATTGGTTCCTCGCCAAGAATGTAAATTTTTACGGCATCAGTGATGGCTGCAGTTGCCCAGTCATCAGTTACACAGGTTACCCTTGCTAAGCGGCGGAACCAGGTAGTTGTAGTGAGATTACCGGGACTATATGAAGCAGCATCGCTATTTGCAATGTTGTTAAAACCTGCAAGGGCGCTGGTGGTTGACCACTGCCATTTGTATTCAAGGATGCCGGTGAGGCCTGAGGGTGTTATTTCATTTTCAATGGTTTCGGGTGCAGTTCCTGAGCAAATGTTTTGGTTCTCAGAAATAGAACCAGCATTGTTGGGGTTTGTGCAACAAAGCTCTGTTTCCCATGTTATAGTTACAACGCCTGAATCTTCACACGAAGTGGCCTCACGCCAGGTGTGGATTTGAACTTCCATAGTGCCGCTCGTACTGATTTCTAAACCTGATATGTAATTTTCCCAGTCCGACCATTGGTTGCCATCATGTGAACGGTATTCGATCACATCTGTGCCATTGCCGCCCAAACCGGCAGTTAAAGTTGCTGAGACCACGCTACCCTGACAAATGACATCTTCGGGCGGTGATTTGGATAAACTGCCGCCTGCAGGGATTTGCTCAATTGTGATCGTCCAGGTTCCCAGTGATACTTCCGATGAAGTATTGCAAGTCCCATCTTTTGCATACCTGCGAAAAGCTGTGTTGACAGTTAATAGACCTTCAGGTGTATATGTTTGACCTATAGCTCCCGGGATTGCATTGGCAAAATTATCTACCGATGATCTCCAGGAGTAGGTGATATTTTCATCTCCGCCACTTGCATCTATTGCACTGCCAATCATTTGTTGTGGACTGGTGTTGTAACAGATCGTTTCTCCGGTAGTTGCAATTTCACCCGAATTGAACTCGTTCTGAACGGTTACAGTCCAGGTTCCCACTGATTCTTCCGGTGTTGTATTACAGGTGCCATTATTTGCAAACCTGCGATAGGCCGTGGTGGTAATTAGCGGGTCTTCCGGTGTATAAGTCTGACTTACAGCTCCGGGAATTTCATTGGCAAAATTATCTACTGATGATCTCCATGAATAGGTGAAGTTTTCATCGCCGCCGCTGGCCTCTGCTGCGTTCCCAATTATATCCTGTGGCAAAGTATTGAAGCAGATGGTTTCTCCGATGGTTTGGATGGCTCCGGCTGTGAAATCAACATCTTTGGCAACTGTCCAGCCCACCATAACAATAGCAGCATTATTGCAATCATCATCATCGCGCCAGGTTTGAATTTCGATAGCTTCAAAGCCCATTGTGGGAATATCTTCTGCAGATGAATAATTTTGCCAGATTGTCCATTCATCCCCATCATAAGTCCTCATTTGAATTACATCCGTTCCATTTCCACCAAAGCCTGGAGAGAGGATAGAGGACACTAGGTCTCCTTCGCAGACATAATTCGCATTGGGAGTTTTAGAAAGATCTCCAGTTATAGGAGTGTTCTTTACTTCCCAACTGGCATAAGTCGCTTCCGCATCATCGCAATAATCGGCTTCACGCCAGGATTGTATTTCAATTTCAACAAGGGTATCAGTAGAAATGGGTTCTCCCGGCATATAATCCATCCATTCCGACCATCCATTTCCATTATTTATTCTTACCTGTTGAATATCGGTTCCATTACCGCCGGAGCCTGCAGAGAAGGTTGCAGATACCAGGTCTCCTTCACAAACAGTTGCATTATCCGGAATTTTCGTGATTGTGCCAGACGTTGGAGTTTGTTCTATGACCCATGTACTACTTACAACACTTGATTCACTGCACAGATCGGCATCCCTCCATGTTTGAATTTCAATTGCTGTAATCTCTTCAGTTGGGACAGGAGTACCCGAGATATAACTTTCCCATTCTGACCATGAGGTTCCATCGAAAATCCTGGATTGTAATATGTCGTTATTGTTACCACCTGAACCGGGGATCAAAGTTGCGGATACCAATGTCCCTTCGCAGACGGTATCCACATTGGGTTCTTTGGTAAGATTACCTGCTAGGGCACTTTGCTCAATATATAATTCGACCACATTGGAAGGAGTGGCGTTGATCCAGCCATTGGGGTCGCAATCAACACGCACAAGGCGGCGGAACCAGGTTGTTGTAAAAACGTTATCCTCATGGGTGTAATTTTCGCCGGTGGCATCCTGGATGTCCTCAAATAAAATATTATCTGCAGACCATTGCCACTGGTACTCCAGGTCGCCGGAATATCCTGCCGGTGATAATACAGCCGTGAAGACGATGGTTTCCTGGCTGATACACATGGAGGACGGAGTTGCAGCGATTTCACCACCAGAAGTAGGATTGATGCAGGGGGCTTTAGGATCGGTTGCAAAGTTAAACTCATAGGCACCCATATCAATGGTTCCTGCCTGGTTTTCGTTTTTCCTGTATAATTTTCTGCCAAAACCCTTACCGCGAATGTCCGTAGCTAATGAATTAAAAGCGTTTTTTCCAACATCAACACAGGGAGAATTGTTATAAAGACGATAATCGCTGGTATCCGGGTATCCAAATTTTGGATTTTCTGTTATAACAGTTGGATCAGGGATTAAAAAGCCAATTAATGTATCAACATCTCCCACCTCATCTGAATAGCATGAATAACTCAGCGTACTTACTCCAAATTTGATGTAAAACTGCTTGCCTCCAACGGAAGAAGAATTACCCCAGATGATCGAGTTTCTGATTTGAGTCGTTGATGTGACATTGTACATTCCGCCCCCAGACTGGTCAGCCGTATTGCCACTGATTGTCGCGTTGATAAGGTTTGAGAATGAAAGGTTGTCGTACATTCCGCCTCCATCGCGGCTAGCTACATTATCAGTAACCAGAACATTAATAAACTGTGGGGAGGAGATCAGATTATAAATACCTCCGCCGTCTTTTGTAGCGATATTGTCACTGATTTGAACGTTGGAAAGAACAGGTGAAGAAATATAATTGTACATGCCACCCCCATTCTCAGCAGCCGTATTTCCTGAAATTTTCAAGTTGGAAAGTGTAGGTGATGAATTAATATTAATCATCCCGCCTCCTGTATTGTTTATAAAAGGGTCGTTTGCATTGCCACCGCTGATGGTGAAGCCGTCGAGCATAGCTGTGCTGTTGACAGTGGTTCCGGAGGTGTGATTGAAGACGTGATAGGCATCATTATTATCGGCGCCATTGTCGTTCAGGTCACCGCTGAGAATCGTTTCATTTAAAATAAAGTCACGGTCATCCAGATCAAAGCTTGCCGGGTTTTCCGAACCTGAAAAACCACCATATATTGCAATCCTGTTTTTCATTTTAAATGCTTTATACCTGTCTCCAAAGCCACCTATTGCAGTTTCCGGTTTATATGTTCCCGCAGCTACCCACATCTGATCGCCACTTTGTGCATTATCGAGTGCAACCTGTAGCGATGTATAGGCATCACTCCAGCTTGTACCGTCATTATTTCCGATTGCATCGTGTTTAACAAAAATTGTATCGGGATCGTAAAGACCAAGCGAGGTTCCTCCCACGGCAAACTGGCTAAAATCGGTAACTCCGGAGAGTTTGAAGGTATGATTTACCTGATCATGAACAGCCGTCGAGGTAATGTCCTGCCAGGGTGAAATTGCGTTATCGCGTTTTATAAGCTTGAGATCAGCACTATTACTAAGGGCTAGTCCGGAATAATCGAATGTCAGGTCAGCATCTGTGGAACCAAATTCTTGCGCACCCCAGAACAGGTTTCTACGTTGTGTCACACCACTGCTGCCAAAATCTTCATCCGTTACCAGGTTAGTGCCTTCGCCAGTAGCATAAATTCCAAGGAAATCATCATCGTTAAGGTGATCGCTACTGGCAGTGATAGTCTTACTATCTGCGCCTGCAGTTATGGGTATCAGGGTCGTACGTACTGATTTGCCATAATCGCCGAAAGGTGCAAGGGATCTTACCCAATCTGCATCGGTCATATTATGCAAGATACAGTTATGTAAATTGTTTAACTCATCATAAAACACATCACCCCGAAACTCATCTACCCTGTAATAGGCCAACAAGCTGAGATAATCAAGTGGGTCCCCGGTTGGGGTGATAGTTTTAAACATATTGTCTTCAATCTTGGTAATAGTCCGTACACCATTCCAAATCCTGAACTCATCTATCTTTCCGTTCAGAAAATAAGACAGACCATCTGAAGACCCTATATAAAGCGTTGATCCCGGATCAACCCATGAATTATCGGTGACTACGTTGATCAACGTACCGTTCAGGTATAATGAAAAGTTAACAGTATTAATAGTTCTTTGCCATGTAACAGCCACGTGGTACCATCTGTTAGCCGATAAAGTTGAAGTCGTGGCTATAGAAGATTGACCAATGCGACATTGAAAGCCACTATAAGCAGTGTAAAGCATCAGCCAGGAATTATTTCCCCCACTCCACAAACAGTATGTACTATATACACTGTTAAGATAAAACCAAAACTCAATTGTTCCGGAAGATGGAAGTGTTAATGAGGTGGAAGCGTAATCGTTTTCACCGTCAAATTCGAGGCAACGGCCCGGAGGTTCAGCAACTGTGGCAGTAAAACGCCATATTGAACTGCTTTGGATTCCTGAATATGTATCACCCACAATATCATAAAATGCACCTTCATCAATCAAAACATAATATTCAGTATTACTGGTAAATGAATCGTCGGGAGTGATGTATATCTGGTTACCGGAAATGGTGACCCGTGGATCTGCAACAGGTATTTCTTCGAATAGAATGTTGGCATTATTATAAATGGAAATTTTTTTCCCGTCTACAGCCCAAACATCTTCATTAAATGTAAGACCCAGTTGTGGTCGAAGATAACAATGCTCACTGTTACCAGGCGAATATGAAGTAACATAAGGATTGATCTCATTATCACCAAGACCGCTGACGGAGAAAATATATGGGTTATCATCTGCATCATTATTTGCGATCGTTATCACTGCATTACGATGTCCGTTTCCCGTTGGCTGAAACTTAATCTGAAAATTGCTAGTGCCGGTAAATGGTATAACAGATGAATCCGGCATTGTGCTAATAATAAAATCAGATGGATTGTCTCCGGAAACGGCGATCCTGGGTGAATTTGTCAGATTAAGTGTTCCGTTACCGGTATTTTTTATAGTAAAGACCTGTATATAGCTGCTTTCGGTGGCTATTGTCCCAAAATCTGTACCATCAGTTGAGGAAGGTGTATCATCACCATTATCAATCAGGGTATTATTAGCCCAGACGGTCATATCAGGATAACCAATACCCATTCCGTTTATATTCAATACATAAGGATTTTCATTCCGGTCATTATTTGCTATCGAAATTATGGCAGATTTGCTGCCTTCGGAGGTAGGTACAAACCGGACAGTAAAAGTTGTATTGCTTCCTGCTGGTATTGATGATGATGGCTGGGTGATGATATTAAACTGATCTGCATTTGTACCCGAAACAGACAAAGGTACCGTAATTGTAAGGTTGATCGTAGATTCCCCCTGGTTTTCAATTGTAATAACCGCATCTGTTTGCGCACCTAAATCTGTATTACTGAAGTTAAAGGTACCATTATTGGGAATATCGGTGGTTGATTGTTTCAGGTTGATTTCATAATCCTGCCCCTTTCCAAGCAGATTAAAAATGTAAGGATTGTCATCATCGGTGTTATTGGCAATACTAATCCAGGCAGTTTTATTGCCTGCACTTGTTGGTGTAAACCTAACCCAGAAAGATGTAACTGTGTTACCAGGTAACAGTTCTCCATCCGGATTCGTAATTAATCTGAACTCATTGGCATTAACTCCACCCAGTTGAGGTTGTGAAATGGTAAGCAGTGCCGAACCAAAGTTTTTAATATAAAATTGGAACTGTTGATATGAGTATAGATTGATACCACCGTAATCACAAGTGCCGCCGTTTGGGATGAGAACAGAACTAGTATAACTTAAAGCTTTTCTGATTTCTATATCCGGATATCCCCCTGAACCATTGAAAGTGATATTAAACGGATTTTCGTCGGGGTCATTATTTGCTATTGCCAGTAATGCTGTTTTTGAAGCTGCAGAACCTGGAGAAAAGCGGATTGTAAACGTGGTAGATTCGTTCTTCTGAAGTGTAGTCGCAGCAGGTTGAGTCACAATCGTAAATTCAGGATCGTAGCCTGATTGAAAAGCGATTGGTGTGGAAAGGGTTAGCGGCCGTGCTGATGAATTAGAAATGGTAAAGGTCAGATCCCGGATTGTACCAACTTTAATCCCATGAAAGTCAAAAGTACCGCCATCCGGAATATTCGTACTTCCTTGCTTTATTTCAATTTCAGTTTTTGGCTCAGTTTCATCAATTTGTACCTCGAACACTAGATCTATCGACCCGCTGCCATTGCATCCGCCCCATGTTGCTCCTCCACCTGTGTAATGATTACCTGTGGATTGATCAAATCCAAGGTCCTGGCTACAGGAAAACTCGAAGACATACATAGAATTACCTTCCACTACAGGAAAGGAATTTAATGCAATATTTGAAGTCCCGTTTAGTGTTATACCGGATTGCTGGTAAATAACACTGCAATTGCTAGCCTTGAAAATTTTAAGTGTAACATTGGATCTTGTTATGTATGAGACTACCTTGACATGAGTGATTGCACCGAAGTTGCGCGTAGTAAATGACTGTCCTATTTTCTTATATTGGGAACCTCCGCTTCTGTTGGTTTGCTTAATGACATAGACCTGGGCGTTCAGTACCGGAGTTGCAAGAAAGGATAGAATGATCAAAGGTATTCTAACCATGTTTAAAATGTAGCTTTTTGTTTTCATAACATCAGGATTTGATTAATTATTAATATTTTTAATTTAGCATTTTAAAACAAGAAGGTGATAAAACATTGAGATGATGGGTACTCCAGGGCTGGATATTGTGAAATACCCAAACCTCAATGGTTATTGCTGTTAGGCTTGTACTGATTCCCTTAGTTCCGGAAACATAGTCGTAGGTTCCGTCGAAACTCAGGGATGTGCCGGGGATAACCTGAGCCTGAAGCCCCACTGTGGCTGCCATAAGCAGGCATAGTATATAAATTTTGAAAATCTTTTTCATTGCTGGAGTTTTAATGTTCATCATTAGTAATCATCATGTCCAAATCATTCTCAGTTTTATCATCCTCCACTTCGAAGGATGAAAACTCTTCGGGAGGGACCTCCATAACTTCCATTTGATTAATCCGAAAAAAGCGGTTTCCTGGACTGCAACATTCAACAAAACTTTTTAGGTTTTCCTTCGTTCCTGATGCTGTTATCCCTACCGAATTTTCATTTTCATAATACACCCTACCTGTTATTCCCAATGATGAGGCTTTAGCTTTCAGGAAATACCTGAAGCCTGTTTTGAACACAGCGCCGGTGATATGGATAGTATAGCAATGCATGGGACAAAAGTAAGCTGCCGTTGAGCGAAATACTATACCCCTGCGTAAATAGGTTTGTCTGTGGGTAAATTAATATTCAACACATTGATAAGCAATAGGTTATAATTGCAAATTTACAGGTAAACGCCGGACTGTCTCTGCGTAAAAAATCCTGTCAATGCGTAAAAATTCGGATGTAACAACCTGAAAGGGTGGGAATTAATAAATTTTATGCCAGAGGTTGTTTTTCGAGCTTCTGCGCCATTTCCCTAAATTGATGTGGGGTCATCCCGATTGAATGTCTAAATCTTTTGTAAAAATTTGAATTGGATTTAAAACCGGCCATTTCACCAATACCTTCAACTGAAAGGTGGCTTAACTGTGGATTGTTCAGGCATTCGATGGCTGTCTTCACGCGATATTCAAACAACAGGTCGTAAAAACCCATCTGATACTTGTCGTTGATGAGTTTTGAAAGGTAGGTACGGTTGGTGTTTAGTTTTTTACAGCATTCTTCCAAACTTATGTCGCACCAGAGGTAAGGTTTTTCCTCGGCCATAAATTTCTCCAACCTCAGCGCCAGCTCAGCATTGCGGTCTTCGGCGCCAAGCTTATGCATAATGTCATTTTCCGAAAGATTCCTGAGGCAGAATTCAACCTGCTTTTCAAGTTTCATGGCCTTCAGGTTTTGTTCAACCAGCTTTTTATAGGCTCTGTTCTTAAATCTGAAAAAAACTACCAGAACCATCAGCAGGCTTACAGCTATCAGTGAAATCACCATGAAGTATCTTAATTGTAAGCGGTAGCCTCTTATTTTTTGAGCTTCTTCTTTTATTTTAGTTTCTTTTTCCTGAAGGTCATACCTGGCCGACATTTCGTTGATCTGGCGCTGAATCCGATCATCAAAAAACCGGGTCATCAAACTGTATGAAACCTTCAGGTACTCATAAGCAGACGGGTAATCGCCTAACCTGAAACTTATGTCGGCAAGGTAATAATAAGCATACTTGAATAAATTCCGGTTTTCTTCGATGGTTCCTAATTCAAGCGCTTTGAGCAAAATATTCTTCGCTTTTTCCGGTTCCCCCAAATTTATGTAGATACGTGACAGATTAAGATAGGTGTTGATTGTTTGCGGAAATTTTTGAATGCTCAGAAAATTGTTGGCAGCCTTGGTAATTAAATACAATGCTGAATCAGGTATTTTAAGCCTGAGGTAATTATTCCCGAGTTCGTTTTGCGATAATCCCAAATATTCTGTCAGTTGATATTTTTCCGAAATTTCGATGCAAAGCCTTGAGTACTTATCAACTGAGTCGGCTCTGTTTCCGTCAAAAGGTTTCTTTTCATTCATCAGCGCAGCCATCCTGCTCAGGGCAAACGCCCTGTTTTTTACATTGATATTTTGACTACCCAATATCCCATAAATCATTGCGATTCCTTTGTTGTATTCCTTCTTTTGCCGGTAAGCTTCTGCCAGGTAAATTTTTGCATAGATTGTGGAATCGTTTTGGCCTTCCACTTTATTGATAAATTCGAGGATAAGCGGTATTCCTTCATCCGGCCTGGACTGAATAATTAGATTTTGTGCCCTTTCCAATAAATTGCCCGGATTGGAAATTGTGTCGAAAGGAAGGACTTCGTAATTCGCTGATAAGGAGAAGATTTCATCCAGTATCTGAAACTTTGACCGCATTAAATCGAGCTTTGCCCGTTGGATTTCCGTCAGATGTTCATTGTTGTTCAATTGAGCAAGAAGCAGTTTCAGGGAATCACAGGTTTGGCCGATTAAGTGTTCGGCATGTTCGTACTGTTCGTCAAACTTCTTCGTGCTTGCCGGTTGAGGTATGGAAGCCTGAGAAGCCACAGCCAGAAGGATTATGACAACTATCTTTTTAGCTTTTGCGAACATATAAGTTGTGATATGACTGATTGAAAATACAAAGATAGTATGTTTTCAGCCAAAGTGTATCCCCCGTATTATAACATCAAACATTTCATCAAAAATGTATCTGTCGAAAAATGATCGTTTCAGAGTGTCAGAAGATAATTGATCAACATCACTTTAGCAGAAACCCCCCGATAGCATCGCTTCAAGCGATCCTATCGTTACTCAGGGATTGATCTGGCAGGACGGAGCTTGCTATAGTAGTCCAGACGAAGCTTTGCCTGAAAAACCTGTCAGTCCCGCACGTGCGGGACTGACAGGGATACAACAGATTACATCACCACAATCCTCTTCGTCACAACCGCTCTTCCAATCTCCATCCTGATTACATACAATCCAGGCCTGAATCCGCTCACATCGAGCACGGCATCGCTGCCGGTAAAACTGGATTGTTCGATCACCCGTCCATCCAGGTTAGTGATTGAATAATTGACTTTTTCTTCATTTTCAGGGATCGAAATAGTGACCAGGTCTTCAGCCGGGTTGGGGTAAATATCTACCCGGAATTGTCCTTCAACGGATTTGATGGTTTCTATGTCTGCGAATTCATCTCCGGACTTAAGAAAATCAACCACCTCCACATGGTCGAACCACGCAACGGAAGTTCGGGTAGCCAGCACACTCTCGGTAAAGATTCCGGCCTGGATGCAACTGTTCATGTTAATAGTTCCGCTGTACCGCTGTTGCCAGGTTGTTCCGTTGTAGGAGGTCAACACCTTGAAGTTGCTGCCGTTGCGTTGGATTTTCATCCAGCGGATCAACTGCGCTACCTGGCTGAGGTTACGCATGGCCTTGTTTTCGATGGTACGGTAACCAATGATCACATTGGGATTGTAAAGCCTGGTTTTGAACAGGACGCATCTGGATGCCGGTCCGCAGTTTTCGCGCATCATCACACCGGCCCATCCGCCGTTTTTCACATCATCGAGGCGGGCGATGACCGTAGATTTTGGTTCACAAATATCCCGGTAAACGAAATGATACACATCTTTCAGGGTGGTGGACTTGCCGGTGGCTGTGAGCATAAACGTGCCGTCACTGTTACACGGTTCAAAGATTGATGTACCTGCAGCAGCCGGGTCGGTATCGCATTTGAACCAGGGTGGCAGGATTGTGCTGCCTTCAGGTACAGTGACCTGAGAATAAACCGTTGCCTGGTTTCCACATAAATCACTCACCACAACCTTAACTTCCACTATCGTGCCCGAATGAATACAGGTTAGTGTTGCGGGGGTGATGTTTACAGAGGCGATGCCGGTTTCATTGTCATCATATTCAGCTAACACATCATCGGGCGTAAGAGGGTAAGTTCCGTCCGGGTTCAGTTCAATTTGACTGTTAACGGGTATGGCAACCGGAGAGTAGAGATCAACTTTCCAGTTCACTGTAAACCAGGCTGAAGGTTCATAGTAACCGGCCAGACGGCGGGTTCTGATTTCAATATCTGTGAAGCCATTGACAGGTAAAAGTGTTTCGGGGAAATAAACAGTCCAGTCTGTCCAAACACCGTCTGTTTTTACTCTGATCTGCAACTCATCGCTACCATTGCCACCGCTTCCGGGAATCAGTTGGGCAGAAACCTCATCATCATTGCAAACAAATTCCTCGATTGGCGTTTTTATAAGCGAACCTCCAACCGGCGGTGATTCAATGGTCCAGGTGACACTGACGATTTGCGAATCATTGCAATAGCTGGCTTCACGCCAGGTTTGAATTTCCACAGCCTGAATGACATCCAGCGTGATTTCCATACCAGAAATATATGTTTCCCAATCACTCCAGCTTCCGCCTGTTTGCGTTCTGAATCGTAGTATATCAGTTCCATTACCTCCACTCCCTTCAGTAAATGTAGCTGAAACTGTTGTGCCTGATACAACAAGGATTTCATCAGGGAACTTCGTAAATGTTCCGGCAACCGGCAAAGGTTCCACAGCAATTTTCACCACATTGGATACTGCTGCTCCTGACCAGTCGCTCATGCATTCAACGCGCGCCAGACGACGGAACCAGGTTTCGGATACAATTCCGGTTTCTGGTGTAAAATCTTTTCCGTTCGCCCCGGATATGTTGAAGAATGTTGGACTCACCGTTGATGCCTGCCATTGATATTCGAGTGTCCCACTGTAAGTTCCGGCATCGGTGACACTGGCGATTATTCCGGGTATCTCCCCATAGCAGACGTTGGTGACCGTTGCTACAATTTCCCCTGAAACAGCAGGGTTGTTGCAAGGATAGAGAGGATCGGTGTTGTAGTTGTATTCGTATGCACCTAGGTCAATCACCGGATCATCCTTTGTTCCGGTTTTGGGCATAATGCGCGGGAACCCTTCTCCACGAATATCAAATTCCTCATTGTTGGCTTCACTCAAACCTTTATCAACACATGGAGATGAGCCGGCAATGCGGAAATCCTTTTCCCAGGAATTGGCAAAATGGGGATAATGGTGGATGTTGTTATCGCCAAAATTGAAGGTTGTATTTCCATCTGACAGGATATCATCTGCACCATCGGGGAAACAACTGAAATCAATGGTTAATGTTCCGGAGACCGTGGCGATCTGGTGGCCGTAAAAATCGTTATCCTTCTCTCCGAATGGGAATGGTTCAACCTGGTTTTCCCAAATAATCGAATTTTCCAGGATAGTGGTGCTTTCTACACTGGCAATTCCACCCCCGGCAATGGATGAATTACCTGTTAATGTGCTGTTTATTGATTCGAAATGCCCCATGATATTCGCACAAGCACCTCCGGCAAACGCGCTGTTGTTGCTTAGAAGACAATTCTCGGTCTTAAGGCTGGAAACCAGGTTCAGGATACCTCCACCCAGCCGAAGTATATTTAATTGTTCCGGCAGAGTTTCCTGATCCCAGTCAGAAGGCCAGATAGCGTGATTATTCTGTACAATCGAGTTTTTGATTTTAAATGCTGGCAACTCTTCGTCTTTGAATTCAGGCCGGTTTGTAAGCCGAATAATAAGAGCATTTTGGTTAATTGTGGTCAATGCCCCCTGCAATTCCCCCAACAGGTAGTTCAAGCCTGAATATTGATTCTTGCCAAAAGGTAACTCTATGTTTCCTTCAAGAAAGTTTTCAAGAAAAGCGATATCCAGCAAATTAGCCACTGCGCCGCCCATTAGCGCAGTGTTACCTTCATATTCACTGTGATCAATTTCAGCAAGACTTAATAAGCTACCAATTGCACCACCTATCATGCCTTTGTTTCCGAAATATTCGCTTTGAGTAATCATCAGATTGCTCAGCAATGTGAAAATTGCACCACCTCCAAGATCAAGATTTATTGGCATTTCATCATTTTTCCCTTCGGGTAAAATGCTTGCAAGGTCAATGGAAATACCTAAGGTTTGATTATTTTCGAAACGGCACTCGGCAAGAGAGGCCGGAACCTGTTCATTCAATAGCCCTGAAGCAATCATTGCCAATCCACCTCCGGCCAGCCAAGCTGTGTTATCTTGAAAAAAGCAACGGTTAAAAACGGGTGAAGTTAAAATTGAAAATATACTTCCCCCAACGACAGATTTATTGTTTAAAAAGTCACTGTCTTCATTCAGGTGAGAGGCAATCAGGTTAGTTACCGCACCCCCAAGCAATGATGAATTGCTGTCGAATTTGCATTCTTCCATTTTCATTTCCGCAATAATATTGAAGATTGCTCCACCTGAAATGCCAGCAGGAAAATCCTCAGGCAATTCAATTCCCTCAGGCAGTTCTTGGATAAACTCATTAGTAAAATCATACGTTGTATGGTTCTGAGTGAAATCAGAATTTTTAATCAATAATGTCGGGAAATCATCTTCCTTTTGAACCTTAACTGGTTGGTTGAAGAGGTATCCAACCCACTTTACGGGATTGAATCCGTTTGATTCTTCCGTATTGTTTTGAAAGATCTTTTCGAATCCTGATACGTTATTTTTATCGTCTGGCAAGAACTCCTCAATGCCCAAAACAGAGACGTTTACGATGGCACCACCAAATGATGATGCATTGTTTTGAAGAAAACTACAGGTTTCTATTTCCATTCCGGCTTCAATATTTACGATAGCGCCTCCTGCTGCAAGCAGCATCAGCAAGTCAGGTTCTACCTGCTCCGGCCATTCAGCATGGTTGTTACTAAAGATCGTATTTGCAATGGTTATGTTAAATTCATCAACTTTGTTTTTATGGATCATCTGGGTATCATGCCAAAATTTTTTAAGCACTTTGAAAATTGATGGGACCATGTTATACTCCCCGGGTAGCGTTGGTGGTGGAGAAAAGTTGGATTTACCATTACCATTGAGGATCAAATTGAGAAAATCCTCCGCGAATTCTGCGTTCAATACGTTTAGGATTGCACCCCCGATCAGGGCAGTGTTTTCAATGAAGCCGCAATCTGCAATCTGAGATGAATAATTAAATATGCTAAGAACTGAACCGCCTGCTGCAGCAATGTTTCCAGATAAATCCACTTTTGAAACTTGCACATTGCTTAGTGTTGAAAATATTGCAGCACCACCCATTGCATTGTTGAACTTAAAAGAGCAATCATCCAGAGTGAGCGTGGAGGAAACAGTTGCCAATCCCCCTCCCATGAAAGCCACATTATTCATTATGCTGCAGTTGGCAATTTGATAATCTCCTCCCATCAACAGCATCCCTGCTCCTGCTACTCCGAACAGGTCCTCGTCTTCTTTTCCTCCTGTATCAAGATCAGCACAACCATCACTGATAATGAATCCATCAATAATCACAGAATTTTGTAGGACAGCGGCGGAAGGATCACCACTGATCACTACATGATAGCATTTGCCGGCTTCCCCGAGATCGCCGCTCAGAATAGTTTCATTATTCTGAAAATTACGTTGTGAAAGGTTATAATCTTCTGGTTCATCTCCGTAAAATCCACCATAAATGGCTAACCCTTCTTTTACCCGAAAATGCTTGTGACGCGAGGTTGGATTTAATATCTCATGAGATGAGGTCGGTGTATATGTACCTGCTGCAACCCATATTTCCGTTACATATGGAAGAAGAATTGCCGATTGAAGCTGTGTTCCGTCGAAAGCATTTTCCCAGTTTCGCCCATTTTTAGCACCTCCTCCTTGCGGACTTACATAGGCATGTAACAGGGGTGGCAGAACTTCCAGGGTTCCATTGTGCAATGGATGGCTGCTTCCGGACGGGATAATACCATGCCCTGAAAATTCAGCCCTGATGACGTGGTTACCGGTAGAGAAATTATCCGGATTGATATTCAGTGTAGCCAAACCGGTACTTGTTACTACTCCGACACTTCCTTTAAAAACATCATCCACATAAAAATCAACTACACCACCATTTGGTGTGGGTATTACGGTCGCTGTCAAATCAAGAGAAGTTGTTCCAAAATCAATGGATTTGTCATCAACTTCCACCACTGTCGGGCTTACTGTTCCCAAGCCGAAACTGCTCATTGAATCAAAAGCATCCACATTGGTGTATTCTGGTTGTCCTGACGCATGGGCTGTGATATTGGCTTCATGCTTCTTCAATACGACCACACCGTAAGATCCCGGATCATACCCTGTAGCATCAAGTGTAATGAAATATTTGTAGTCAACCGCACCGGACTGGGTGACTTCCCAGTGTCGGTTTGTTGTTAGCAAAGAAGTATTTGGGGGAAGTGTTCCTGTCAGGCCGGTTTCAAATTGTTCTGCCAAAACAATACTGGCAGCATCAAGTGCCGTGTATTCAAAAGAAAGCGGCCGATAATAGCCGTCTTTTCCAATTGGAAAAATTTTAATCCCCGTTGCATCAAATCCCCGCGCCAGCTTACCATTAATGTGGGCAGTTGGAGAACTGGCTGTAATGGCGCCGGATGACAACAAGGTTAAAACCTGATTTCCGGTAGTAACAACACCATTTTCCAGCGCTAGTTGATGATCAACGGTTATATTTTGCTCCAAAAGAAATCCACCTGGATTATCCAAAATCAGGTTATAAAATGAAGTTTCTGATGTTCCTTCTATGATTTGCTGGGTTGAGCCATTGAGTGTTACGGTTGCGGCGCCGGAGGCATAATCACCGTTGTTGGTCCAATCTCCGCCAACACTCAGATTGTGGTTCCCGGATACATAAGTTCCATTGGAAATATTCAGGTTCCCGGTGATGTTCAATGGAACGGATGAAGTGACGGTATTTCCCGGGTTGTCAATCATTAAACTGGCAGGTTGGTTTTGTGATGGACCATCACCTGTTATCTGGCTGGTAACGCCCGAGTATTTGAAATGTGCGCCACTTTCGTAATCTCGAACTGCATGTCTGATGTTGCCGCTTACATCATTTATTGAAACCCCGTTAGCTGAACCCACATGAATCTGTGCACCCGATCGCAGATGGAAATTGCCGGAACCCTCAATGATGGTTTCACCCTGAAGGATCAAAACCCCTCCACTGAGTATATCAAGGTCATGGAAAGTTAGTGTGGGTGTAACTGTCAGTTTACCGCCAGACTCAACTAATACATTATCGAAAGTGACGGTTGATCCGGCCGTAACTTCATTGAATACAGTGGCGAAATTATAGCAATAACCGGGCAGTTCACCGGGATATTCTCCAGCCGCAATCCAGTCGACACCATTAAAAAATTCCCAGATATTTTTATCTGTCCAGTTCCCGTCTGATTTTGTGCGATAAATCAGGTCATAATTCCTGGTAATGGTAGCGTCCGGGTCGGTGATGTCTGTTGTACGTATCAGGTTGTTTCCGTCGGTAATTGAAGTCAGGGTGTAATTTGTGGTAACTGTGGGATTGGGAACGGCATTAAAGGCTATGCCGCTTTGTATGTCTGTATAAGTAACGCCATTAATAATTAAAGTAAACGGGTTGCTTCCTTCTGTTGCTGTAAAGGTAAGCTGACCTGTTTCTCCTTCACAGATGCTGTTTCCTTGAAGGCTTCCCTGGGGAGGGAGTAAAAGTGTAATCTGTGCGGTATGGTTTGCACTGAACGCATTGCCTACTTCATCGGTTTCAATTTTCGTGATGGTTATTGTGGTAGATTTACTGATAGGAACAGTTTCAAAAATAATTTCTTTGATTGACCCGGAGTAGGTAATCGTTGCTGAAGTGCTATAATTCCCTGGTGTATGATCCGACAATGTGTAAAATACATTCACCTCCCCATAGGGCAGCCCGACCGAATTGGAACGAAGGGTAACTGTTGAAGTTTCACCCGGGTTGTAAAGTGGCGAAATGGCCTGGGTTGATTGTAAATTGAAATTTGAGTGTGTTATCTTCACCTTACCGTCGCCGCCATCACCACCTTTGGCAAAACCACTGGAGGATCTCCAGCCGCCGCCACCACCGCCACCAGGAGCTGAAGCGTTAGAGCCATAATTTCCTGCGGTCATAGCTCCATCCCCACCATCACCGCCTTCCCAGGGAGCAATTCCCTTATTATAAGGGAGAGGGGAACCTGCATTGACACCATTACTGCCTGAACCTGAAGATGAACCTCCTCCTCCGGCCCGGTAATCTCCCTGATCAGATCCCCACATTCCGGAACCTCCAGAGTATGTCACTACATTTCCAATTCCGGCTACCGCGCCTGCCCCTCCTGTAAAGCTACCCAAAGCCACACCTTTCCCCCCATAGGCTAATACCGTGGCTGCTGAATGGAACCAGGATGGGCCTCCATCTGATGCATATTCACCTGTGTATTTTCCTCCAGCTCCCACTGTAACGGTTCGCCAACCTGATGGTATCCCGGTGAGAATGCTTTTGGAATAACCTCCTCCGCCCCCTCCGCCGGCTCCCCTATCAATATGCGTACTCAGAGAAACAGATCCACCGTTTCCTCCTGCGCCCCAAACCTCAACTTTGAGTTTGGTAACGCTAGCGGGTAGGTAGTAACCATAAGTTCCGGCAGCAGTGTAAGTAGATATTTCATTTTGCGCATTTACATCTATCCCTGGAATGGCAACCAGTAAAAGAATGATGAATGTCAGGTTAAGCATTGTACTGAAAAACTTGGGCTGATTCGTCATTTTTGTTTTCATAGCTAAAGTTTGTTTGGTTAAGAAAATTTCATTTGATTTCGATGAATATATTTGGATCATCGGAGATTGATAATTCTGAATTCGTTATAGTTCAGCAATTGCTTATTTTTCGAAACACTTAATATAATTTCGTTTTCCCCGGTGAGGAGTTTGAGCTGTTGCAGGAATTTTTCCAACAGATTTGACTGTACCTCGATTTCAATAAGAATAATATTGGCGCCGGATCTTTTTACGAATCCGTTGATCCGCATTTCTAAAGCAAGCCGGTAGATTTGAAAAACATAGTTGACCTTGCTGCTGAAATTGCCGGAAAGAGAAATTGAGATCCTTTTTTTGACAGCAGCGTCCTGAAGATTTTCCCCGGAAAAATTCACTGACGTTTTCATTTCATTTTGCCCAAAGGTGAATGTACCCGATTGAGCCTGACAAATGTACAACATAAAGCCGCCTCAAAGCAAATTTTAGGGTTGGACAAAGGTTGGACAGGGTGAAAAAAATGGATCCGGTTTGCTGAATTGTGATCTGATGGATGTCCCTATGAACCGGTTCGATCCTCTCTCAGATATTACCTTCAGCCTTCAGCAGTTCTTAAAACCGGTTCAGGAATTCGTGCATTTCCATGTCGGAAGGGATATTCATTTTTTTGCGGAGGCGATGGCGACTTTTTTGAACGCCGGCAGGAGTTACACTGAGCATGCGGGCAATTTCCTTGGTGTCGAGGTTAATGCGGTAATAAGCACATAATTTCAGCTCTGCGGCGGTTAGGTCCTGAAAATTGGCCTGAAGTTGGGCGAAAAAACCGGGGTTTACTTCATCAAAATGTAGTTTGAATTGCTCCCACTCCCCATCAAGATGTATATTTTCACTCACGAGCTTGTTTATTTTCGAAAAGCACTGTTCAACCCCCTGAGGGTTCTCTGATTTCATTTGGTCAACTTCTTCAAGAATGCGGTTCATGATGTCGTTCTTGTTGAGCACATGCAATATACGGGAAGACAACTCCCGGTTTTTCTGATCCAGCTTTTCGTTTTGCAGCCGGTTGATCTCCTGCTCGGCAAACAACTGATCTTCGAGGCGCGCATGTTCAAGTGCTCTCAATTTTGTTTCCTGTTCATAAAGTGTAGTTTTCTGCTTCAGTGTTTTGTTTTTCAACCGGTAGAAGTAAGACAGGAAGATCACCATAATGATTAATGCTGTAATGCTGACGAAGAGTAATAACTTGGTTCGCTTCTGAAATGTAATGCTTTGACGTAGCCATTGATTCTCCTGTTCCTTTTTTTCGCTCTCGTAACGGGTTTCCATATCTGCGATCTGCTTCGACTTTTCTTCAGTAAATATGCTGTCTTTGAGCGATACATAATCACTGAAGAGATCGAAGGCTTTTGGGTAATCTCCCAATTTTTCATAAACCTTTACAAGCGTTTCATAGTTTTTCAGCAGGTAGGTCTTTAATCCTGATGATTTTGAGGCTTCTATTCCTTTCTCTGAAAAATGGATCGCACTATCCGGCATTCCTTTATCCATGTATATCTTTCCCAAATTGGCACAGGTATTGGCGATCCCAATGGTATATCCCAACCGAAGGCTGATCCGTAGCGATTTCAGGTAATAATTAAGTGACTGCTGCTGTTCTCCAAGGCGTTCATAAATTAGCCCCAGGTTATTGTAAATTCCTCCAATCCCAATACTGTCATTTAACGATTTTCCAATTTCCAGCGCTTCCAGGTAAGTTGTCAGCGCCTCATGGTAAGCGGTTTCGTCAATCTGTATCAGCCCGATGTTGTTGAGGGTAATAACCAGGATTTCAGGTTGACTGGCACTGCGACTTAATGCGAGTGCCTCGTTGAGCAAGGCTTTTGCTTTGTTTGTTTGTTTTAAATACCAATATAGGACAGCGATATTGTTAATTGTAGTCACTCTTGACGGAAGATTTCCCGGATTGTCCGGTTGAAGAATTGCCAGCGTATCAACAATCCTTAATGCATTCAAATGCATTTCGAGTGCTTTTTCCAATTCACCGATGTTCTGATAAATGTTTCCTGCATTTGAACACATCGACTGAAGACGTTTTAACAACAGATGATTGGTAGGGTCATTGTTTATTGCCTGACGCAAATAGGCAACCGCTTCGGTCATGTAACTCAATGCAACTTCATTTTTACCCAGGTAATAATTTGGAATGGCCAGTCCATTGAGGGCATTTGAAATGAGCAGGGGGTCATCAGTACGCCTGGCAATATGAAGTGCTTCCTCCGACAACAATAGGCTGACTGAAGGATTGCTCAGGCTGAAATTACGACTGTAATCCAGCAAAGCGGCAACCTTTTCTCTATCAGGTAGCGTTGAAGTTTGCCGTACCAGGCTGTCGAAAATTATGCTCACTTTGACCTGTAAGGAAGTTGAACTATCTCCTCCATGTGGTATATTTTCGACCGAACCAGTCTGAATTGCAGGAACTGCAGATTTGATTGCAGTAATAAAAAGTAAAGTAAATAAAACGGCTACAAATACTTTCATTTCAATAGGTTTTGATGCCTGGAACAGGTAAAGGTTTTCTTTTTTTGGACAAATGTAAACATTTGAATTCAAAATGAAACAGAATTCCTAATTTTACCAAAATCTTTTTGCCATGAAACGAATAGCAGTTTTTCTTTCATTTTTTCTGTTCATCCAAATTGCATCAGCACAGGAAATCCCATTCAACCTCGCTCCCGACTGGCAATCCACGCCACTGTCGCATGTTGCTACCGGACTTGCCCTGGCCGACATCAATGGCGACGGTTGGAAAGACCTCGTGGTGGCCAACGGCAACGACATCTCCATTCAGAACCTGGTGGTGTATTACAACAGTGGTGATGGAACTTTTCCGCTTATCCCCTCATGGAGCTCCGCTGATTCCGATTATCACGGTCATTGTGCCGTCGGCGACATCAACAAAGATGGGTGGTTGGATGTGGCTGTTTCGGTTTACATTGGAAAAGCCGGCTTTTCACAACCCGGCAGGGTGAAAGTTTATTACAACAATGGGGGTGAACTGGAATCTGTGCCATCCTTTGAATCTGTGGAGTTTTATACGTTCAGTTGCGCACTGGGCGATGCCAACGGCGATGGCTGGCTTGACCTGGCAGCAGCCACCAGCGAATCTTACGGAAGTATCTGGGATAAAGGAAAAATCTTCTTCAACAACGACGGGCAGTTTAACACTACAGCCGATTGGGAAACAGCCAGCCTTGCCGGTTTTATGGATGTGGAGTTCGGGGATATGGACAGTAACGGTTTCCTCGATTTAGTCTTTATCGGGAATCAATACCCCAACGCGATGTATCTTTCTGATGATCTCGGGCTAATCAGCAATGCCCCTTCATGGCAATCAGCCGAAGCAGTCACATTCAATAATTCAATCGACATCGGCTTTTTTGGAGAAAACGATGTTCCGGGATTTGTAACCACCGGCAATAACCAGCTGGGTGGCGACGGGAAAGTGAGGTTTTATGATTTTTCTGCCGGAGTTCCTGTAAACAGCAGTGCATCATGGGTTTCCCCTCCGGTTGGGTATGGATCGGGTGTCATCTTGGCTGATGTAACTGCGGATGGCGACCTTGACTTAATTTATGGCGGCTGGTGGCTGCCAATGCGGATCATTCGTGGAACAGGGACTTCCTTTGAAAATACAGTGGCTTATACTTCTTCGACAAATTCGGTGGTTGAAGCCATCCAACTGGCCGACCTGGGGCGGGAATCGGTTTATACCAAGGTTGAAACAATTTCGGGCAGACCCGACCAATCCAACGCCATCCGGTTGCAACATCAGTTGGTTGAAAATGTGCTCGAGATTTATAAGAACGGAGAATTATTGCCATCAACTCATTATTGCTATGTCCCCAATAAAAACTGGATTTCTTTTACCCAAAAGCTGATCCCTGCTGATGTGATCATGGTAGTTTACGAAATCAGCCACGATCCCGACATCGTAATCACCAACTGGGACAGCCAGAAAGGGAATTACATTTTTTACAATACCAACATCCCGACTGGAAACGGTCAATACATTGAGCGTGAGCCTTCATTCGATATTTATCCAAATCCTGCCCATTCAGATTTTACAATTAGTTTGAAAAATGCAATTCACGGAGTTAAGAACCTCAAAGTCTACGATATTTGGGGAAAAATGATTTTTCAAGCATCGTTTGAAACATCAACTGAACAGCTGAATATTAAACAGACAGGCAGGGGATTTTATTCGGTTGAAGTGGAGTGTCAGGGTGAGAGCCTTGGGTTCATGAAATTAATTATTCATTGAGCAAGTTTACTATCTAACCTAAAAATAAATAACCATGGGGAAAAATGCCGACCGGTTTTTAACCACTTTCAATGCAATGGAGCGCCACCTGCAATACCATTACAACAACGGCAGTCACGGTCCTTTCAGGATGCTGGTAAAAACTGCCGCCAACAAAGATGCACTGTATCGCAGGTTTCAGGAAGATTTGTTCATCATCGGCGACCTGCGCAACGTGATTGTTCATAACGATCGGTACGAAGGGCGAACCATTGCCGAGCCGGCCGATGAAATTGTCGGATTGTTTGAATACATCTGGCACACGATCGAACATCCTGAAAAAGTTACCATTTTCGAAAAAAAAGTACTCTATTGTTTTGCCGATGATAAGCTGGAAAAGGCTTTAAACATCATGCTGAAACATAAGATCACGCTGATCCCCGTCCTGCAGAATGGAGAAATCATTGATGTGCTGAACGGTAACCATATCACCTGGTGGCTGGCAAAGCAAATCCTGGTTTCGACCGAAGAAACCACTATTCTTGAAGTGCTTGAGGATGCCGAATACCGTCGCAATTTCAGATTGATCCCGCGGTACCTTTCAGTGTTTGATGCAGCCGAAATGTTCAGGAATTCTTACAAAGAGGAACCAAAGAACCGCTATTATGATGCATTGATCATCACCGAAAAAGGGAGAAAAGAAGAAAAAATGACCGGAATCATCGTGTTAAAGGATATTGCTCAATACATTATTGCAGAATAGCTTCACCTCTTTATGCTATTAAGTCCCTGATTACAATCGAAGCGCAAAATCCGCCAGAAATGTTATTTAGTGCTTGCCAGAAAACCCCTTGAATGTGATTTTCAACGATTTATTTACCCCGCCCTTCCCACAGGTCCGAAGGACTCTCCAAAGGAGTTCATTGAACCTTTGGAGGATCCCTATGGGAAAAGGTAGTAAATCGATGAAAATCATTGCTCCCGGAATTTATCCCGAGACTTCGGGAGGGATGGGGGCAAACAAGGATTTTCAACATTAAGAGTTTTCTGGCAAGCACTATTTAGCTTTTGTAGCATTTACCAAAACATTTTAAACTGATTTTTATCACTGGATTCAAGAGATTAGGTTAAATCGTATGTTATTGGTGACGACCTTCCCATCGTAATCGGTTATCTCTAAGCGCTTTTGTAAGATGTTCCCTGAGTATGTTTTTATCGGGCAGTTCGGTGAGGTATTTGGCTACATTTATTCCTGAATTTTTGAGTTGTAATAGCTCGATTTGTTCATAACCTCCTTCTGCACATAGAATTAGTCCCAGTGGAGTTTCTTCTCCTTTTTGTTTTTCGTATTTGTCGAGCCAGCGCAAGTATAACTCCATTTGTCCTTTGTAAGCAGCTCTGAAACGGTCAATTTTCAGTTCAATGGCAATCAATCGTTTTAGCTTTCGGTGATAAAACAGCAAATCGAGGTAATGATCTTCATCATCAATGATCATACGCTTTTGCCGTTCGACAAATGTAAAACCTGCTCCTAACTCCATGATGAACTGCTCAAGTGATGTAACCAGACAGTCTTCAAGGCTTTTCTCACTGTACATTCCTCTTAGGCCGGTGAATTCGAGGAAATAGGGATTTTTAAATATAAGATCGGGTGAAAAGGCTTCACCTGAGGCCAGTTTGCCAATTTCCTGCTGAATGACTAGTTCTGGTTTTTCGCTAATCGCCGTTCTTTCAAACAACATTCCATCTATTTTTGTGCGGAGTATTTTAGTGCTCCATCGCTCATAAACGCACATCCTTGTATAAAACATCCGCTGGAGACCGTCTTTGAGTACGAGTAGCTCAATAAAATGCGACCAACTCAATTGTGTCGCCAGTTCCGACACAATTTCAAGATCGGAGAATTGTCCTGCAAACTGCATCATTCGCCTGATGTTGCGTGTTTCAAACCCTTTTTTACCATAGGTTTGCTGCAATTGTGCCGCCAGCTCCGACACAATTTTTTCACCGTAGGCAGCTCGCTTGCCTGCAAGTAGTTCGGTGTTAATTCTGTTGCCAATTTTCCAATAAAGTAGCGTCATAACTTTGTTGGCAGTCAGCGCAACTTGCGTTCTTGCTTCTTCAATCAAACGGCAAATGTCGGAGAAGAGAGCGTTATTCATGCTTTCTATTTTTCCCATATGGAATATGTTCTAAATGCAAATATAGGAAAAATGACAGGAAGTATTCACCCATAACAGGAATGATGAAGTTTTGATGGCTTATGTTCAAACCTGGCAGTTAAATTCTTTTTATCTTTAGAAAAACACAGTTAGATCATTCAATTATTCCCCTGATCACCACTGAAGCGCAAAAGCATCCGAAAATGGCAGGCATATAGGAGATGGTGCCGACAGTTGATTTTTTATTTTCAACACTTCCACCAATTACGAGGCGATCTTTGTCAATCGCTTCCGGCGAAAAAACCACTTTGAAACCCGATCGGATTCCACGTTTGTGTAATCGTTTCCGGATGATATGTGCCAGCCGGCAACCGTGCGACTCAGAAATGTCTCCTGTGGAAACAAGCAGAGGGTCAAGTTTACCTCCGGAACCCATCGAACTCACCAGTGGTAATTTCTTTTCGAGGCATCTGATAATGAAAAAAAGTTTTGGAGAGGGGGTATCGATGGCATCCACCACGTAATCGAAAGGGGAGGAGAGGAGTTCGTCAATTTTTTCGTTTTTCAGGTAATCATCAATGGCGATCAATTCCAGTTTAGGATTGATATCGAGCAGCCGCTGCGCCATCACTTCTGCTTTGCGAAGGCCTATGGTATTGCCCAGTGCCGGCAACTGCCGGTTTTTGTTGCTTTCGGTAATGATATCGCCATCAACAATGGTCATTTTTCCGATGCCTGCCCGGCAAAGTTGTTCGGCAGCATAGGCGCCTACCCCGCCAAGTCCGGCTACGAGCACATTTGACCGGATCAGTTTACTGAGTTTTTCTTCTCCCAGCAACAGTTCCGTACGGCTCATCCACGGCTGAATTTGGCTTTCTATCATCCGAAGCAGTGTTTAAAATTATTGGCAATCAATGTTTTCAAGTTATTAGTGTCGATATTTCTGAGGTGGGCTGCCTTTTCGAAAATAGGTTCAATGTCGATTTCCGAATCATCGGTTTCCAGAAAAAACCTATCAGCGGGAAAAGTTCCTAAGATTTGTGCAGCGTTTGATTTCGGGTTTAGTAGGGCTTTCCCAAACGAAAGGAAGAAGCCGTTTTTCAGCAGTTCACCTGCATTCTGGCGGTTGTTGTTAAACCCGTGAAAGATCACCGGCATCTCAAATCTGGCTTGTTTGATCATTTTACTGATTTCCGCGTGTGCTTTCACATTGTGGATGATCAACGGTTTACTGAGATTGGCGGCAATTTTTATGTGACGCTCAAAAACTGCTTTTTGTAAAGTCATTGATACGTTGATCAGGCGGTCGAGGCCGGTCTCTCCTATAGCCAGGCAGTTCTTTTTTTTTGCAAGACCTTCAATGTCGGAAAAATGTTCTTCCAGTTTTGCTTCTTCGATGTGCCAGGGATGCAGACCAACAGAAAATAATTGATCGTCAGCGGGTTGATTGCTAACCGTTTTTCCTGCAAGAAGATTTAAAATAGCAACAACCCCGGCTCTTAATTCCGGTTGGTGTGTATGAATATCAATGTAAGTCAACCCCATAGCCGCTTTTTGCGGCAAATTTACATGAAACTGCCGACTTACACACAGACCGATGAAAATCTATTTACAGGAGAAATTCAAAAAAGTATCAGCTTTAAATTGCAAAGTGAACTGTCACGGATACACATATTTTCTTTCTTATTTTATGATAGTTCTTCAATTACTAATTTCAAATTTATCAAATTATGAAAAAGTTCATTTTCTATTCGGTTATCGCAAGCATCTTAATGTTTGTGATTGTTTCATGTAACCCAGGTAAAAGTGTCAGGGAGACAAGATCAGATCGTTCCGGGTCGGATGGGAATTATGGTGTCTCACAGACAAGATCGGATGATTCTGGGTCGGGTGGAAATTTTAATTTACCAACTCCTCCTCCACCTAACTCAATTCCTGGAAGTATAAGTATTTATATTCCATGTCAAAAGGAGTCATTAGACACTGAAGAGTTTTTAGTTGGATTAGGAATAAGTGAAAAAATGGATCTCGACGACTCAAAAACAGGCTCTTTTGCTTCTGCAAAGGCTGAATTATTAAACAAATACATGGGTGCATTTAAAAACGGTTTGAGGCAATATTTCAATGACACTCATGTACCAGATGGCAAAAAAAGAGACATGTCAAAAATTGAGATGGGGGCAGAGTCTGCTGCAGCATCAGCGATTAACCAGTACAGTTTTACTTATTGCCGTGAATTTATGCAACTTACAAGCAGCGCATACATGACTTTTACTGTTTTACGAGTTCGCAAAGAAGATGTCAACTCAAAAGTAGCTTCAAGACTTAAAGCTATGGAAGTTGATTACAACGAAGATCGTTTTTTCAAATGGATGAATGAGGAACTTGAAAAACAAAGTGAACAACCTATTGACAAACAAAATCCGTAGTTAAGATTTGAACTAATACAAAAAACAATAAAGAGATGAAAACAATAATTTACATTATTTGTCTCATTGCTATAGCTCATTCAGGTTACTCACAACCTGAATGGGTTTTTGGAAAACTTCCTGAAGCTGCAAATGACTCTTATTACTATTCCGTTGGAATGGGTTCTGATAGGGGTAAAAGCCACAAAGAAGCCAGAATAGATGCCATTACATCAGTCTATGCTGATGCAGCAATGAGACTCGGAATGGAATTTAAACTTGCAGATATACGCCAATCCATCCTTTTGGGGAACAAAAATCCCATTAAGACACAGGTTTATATTGTGTGCGAGTACTTTAAAGAACAAAATGACATGATAACAGTATGGGTATTGTGTCAGGTTTCAAAGGCTGGAAACGTGGCTGCTGAATTTACAACATATGATTGCACGCAGGCAAAAATCCTAAATTCAAAGGAGGCAAAAGAAGAGAGAAGAAAAACCAATGAATCTGATATTTTCTACATGCAACTGGGTCTATTACTTAATCGCTATCAAAGTGATGATTTTGAACATAATAACCTCGATGCTTATGGTATTAGCGTAACCTTTGGAGCATACCCTGATTATGGGTTAGGCTTTAGTTTATCATTAAGTGGGTCAGTTGATCCGGATTTGAGCAATTACGAGTTTGGGGCCAGCAGTTCAGTTGGACTAGGTAGCAATCAATTTAGTACGGATATTGGAATAGGATTAGGCTACAATTTTAATTACGGAATGCATACAGATTTGCCCATTTCAGTCAGGTACAGAAATTTAACCATCGGTTACAAAATTTGCTGGTACAACACCCCGAAACAACCAAAAAACAAATTTGAAAAAGCAGGTTCTTTCAATGAAATTGATAACTATAATGAGGCTTTGGAATGTTTTGAAAATGGGGGATTTAGAAAAAATATCGGAGGAGTAGTGGAGGACAGAACGCTTGATTCTGGATGGCGACCTAGCTATTTAGTTAACCTATCACATGTCTTTTCTCTTTCTTTCACCATTAAGGGATGGTAAACTGACGCTCAATTGATTAATCAAATTTCTTACAAGGGTTCCATTATGAGCCCTTGTTTTTCTTTAATCGGTTACAATCTGAAAATGATAGCCATTGGCAAACTAATTAAAAGTAAGTCCATCGAACTTGGTTCTTCAGGGATTATTAAAGCACTGCTACAAACAACTGTCACAACCAGCCAGTATATCCCTTTTATGTTATGATGTTAAACTTAAAATTTTACGACAATGAAAACATTTATTCAAATCATCCTGGTAATAGCGAGCATCGCTGGATGTGGTTATGCAAATGCACAATCAAATGCAAAGGAAGAATCACTCGATTTTTCAGAATTGCTGTGTGACACTCCAAACACTGACAGCATTTTTCAATATCACTTGCTGCTTACAGAAAGTGATGTTTTAACAAATTCCGTTGGTGAATTAATTACACGTAGCCTTCCTGCCGGCAAATTTAGTGCGGGACAAGGTTGTAAGGCTGACATTACCAATTTAAAGTCAATCTCAAAAGGACTAAAGCCAATCACTCCGGTAATTTATCTTGAGTACGATGATAACGGTATTGCTTTGCAATATTTTAAAAATTCGAAAAGAGATAAAAACATCATTGCTGTAACAATGAATAGTGATGGAAAGTGTAGATTTATCAATCCTGACCTTTCCAGTCTTGCCTTTTCAGGGTATGAAGGCGAGTATGACTATTATGATGATAGCATGAACGATCTTGTTCGACTTCTTATGCTCTACAGCCTAATGAATGATGATGAACCTGCTGAAGATTGGTGGGAGGAAGATGGCGAAACTCCAGATACTGAAAATATTGAAACCACCCCCTTTTGGAGATAAGACTGAAGATTTTGCGCAGAATCCGGCTTGAATGTCAGGCCGGATTTTTTATGATAATAGTTAAAACATTAATTATGAATAGGTTATCATCATTATTTGATTCATGCCCCGAATTAAACATTCTGCATTCCGAATTTGAAAGGAGTGGATCCATTAAAAAAAGTGTTGAAAGGTATTGGCACATCAAGAACAAATTTACCATTGTTGTTGGAAAGATTTTTTATCTTTGCCTAACCAAAATGTTCAATGCTATGAAAAATGCTGTGAAATTTAAACAAATCATTCAATCTCTGATAGCAGATAACACTGACCCAGGAAAAATTGAAAAGGCAAAACAGGAACTATCCATTTTGATTCAAACCAATTTTTCTCAATCATTTAATAAAGCCTGTAGTGACGAAGGAATGCTTTTTCGCATAAGACTCATTGAGCAGGATGATTGCGAAAAATGGAGAAAAGTGTTGCCTATTTTCCATAATGAAAGAGCTACTTTTAATCTTGATCAGATTGAAAGAATCCTCAAACGCTCGCTCGAAAAGATTTATGACGACTTAATTCAAGTAGAGTTGAAGAATGACTTCGGGTTACATGGAAATTCGTTCAATTCAAAATGGTTTGGATCATTCATTAGTGACATTGTTAAAAATCATCTCAATGATTCACTTTCAGCACTATTCCACGATAGAATAGCTTCGTTTAATGAAGCAGTTAAAAAAGAGTTTTCGATAAATTAATCTTTAACACTACTGAAATGCCAGATATTAATCAATGCACGATTGAATACCGGAATTGGATCAAAAGTAACCTGAAGGAATGGCAGGGTAAGCTTTCAAAATACTTTGACGGGATGCAACCGGAGAAAACATTTGCCAATGAGATCCATATTTTCTGCAAAAATTCATCGGAGATGATTGATGAACTGATGGATTACAGCCTTTGTTTAAGGAAAAGTGTGCAGGAAATTGACATTAGCACTAAGCTATTTGAAGAAGACTTCCGTTATTTTTCTCGCGCTAAGTATTGTGAAGCAGAGTTCTTCCCAGAGTTCAAAAAAACCATTGTTTCGCTTGAAAACGGTAATGTTAGCAATAAAGATTGGAAAATCATCGAATCAATAATAGAGACGATGGTTGATAATGAGAACCTTTCGAAAAAAGGCCCTCCGTTGGACAAAAAGGATTTAGAAGACATTAAGGATTTAGAAGACATTATTGGAGAAATTAGGTTATCTATTTTGGAGAAAGAGTTCATTGTTGAATCAGATTTTACCCATTACGACCCTTACTATTTTTTCAAAAAGTACCTTTACGGGAGGATTGCTGATCTTTTTTATCAAGTATGGCATAAAAATGAAAAAGTTGAAATTCCGCTCAACGAAAATCTTGCAGACAAACTGAAAGCAGAAGACACTGCGAAACCAGCATTATGGGACATTAGATTGGAGGCAGCATTAATAAAACTGACATCATCCCTGGCTGATCCGGAAATATTTAAAACCATTATTGACGATTTTTGCCCTTTTGGCAGCAAGGTAGATAAACGTACAAAACAGATAGTACTTTTCCTTTACCGTGAAGTTGATCTTTATCATCACAAATCCAAAGCTATGGCTAAGGATAAGGATGATACAAAGGTATATGATAAAATCATCGCAGAAGTAATCAATGATGAAGACTTCGAATTACCTCAGATCAGGGATTGGTTTTTAACCTATGAAGATAAGAAAAAACTTAACGAAAATCTTCGCCAAATAAGATCTCGCTATACAGCTATACCCGCCATTGGGCTTTTCCGTTATCATAAAACTATGCATGGTACGCCTGATGAAAAGCTGATCAGGGTTATTGGCGAAGAGAATTTTGATTTTCTGTATCGTAAAGAAATGATCTCAACCGAAGATATTGATAATCATTTTGTCAACGAAATAAAATTCAATGACACCCTTAAAAGTTGTTTTTCCGTAGTATTTGATATTCAACACAAAATTAATCATGAATACAATTCATAATAACATTAAACTCCTTCAAAAGTACGTCCTTTTTCAATTGGACGAAGACAAGGAATTTGAAATCCAGGAGCACCTGGCCGGATGCGACGAGTGTTCTGCACTGGTGCACCAGCTCAGATTGGTTGCACAGGAAAACAGACGGCTGCATGAGGAGTGGAAAAACGCTTCCATCCCTGCAACAAAGCCTGATGATAAAAACGATTCTCCTAATGCACGTGAATCAGGCAAAGTTATCCCATTGCGTTTGGTTTTGCGCTATGCTGCTGTGCTGCTTCCAATATTATTTCTTATCGGAGGAGGTTCAGGTTATCTGCTGAATGAAAAAAGACTAACTGAATTACCTTCAACTAATGAAGTTCCTTCAGATGATAACCAGATAGAGATCGTGGAAGTTAGGAAGCAGTTCGAGGATTCAATAAAAGCATACGCTTATATGGTCGTTGACAAAGATAGTATAATTTCCTCACAAAATTCGGAGATTGTAGAATTGAATTCCAAGAAAAACGAGATTGAAACTAAATTTGATGTGTTAACCAATTCTCTTGTATCGGGAGATTACGTTCCTAAGATCAATGCGAATACAGACCAAATAATCAAGGGACCGGAACGTGCATCTGGTGCAGGCAAAAGTGATATTGATAAAAGTCTTGTCGGAGGAATTGCGAATCGTGTTTATTGGCAAAATGAAGGAGTGAGAATAATTAATTCGACAAATCGGAAAATTAAAATAAGAATCTATTCAAATTCCAATTTAGAAAGTCCAAACAAAGAATTTACTTTATCAAAAGACACTTCAATAGTGAATTTGTCATTGGGAATCAAATATTTTAGTTTATATGATGATGTCAACGCCTTCATTTCAGGTGGAATATTTTGGGTGTTACCCAAACCCGAATAAGCACGTTTTGCTAATCATCTAAACAAGTCATAAGCCGCCCAGTAAAATGGATTTTCTTCGTAGTACTCATCTTTTCTCATTTCGAGCAAAGCTTTTCTGTATGATTTATGGATATCTGAAGAATCGCCAAGGTAATCTTTTAAAAATATCGAAAGAAACTTATTTGATGCATCAATATCAACTTTCCATAATGAACTCATCACATATTTTGCTCCGGCGTTTTTAAAGGCGCGTTGAAAACCAAAAACCCCTTCCGATCCAAGATTATCACCCAAACCACTTTCGCAGGCGGCCAAAATAGTCAACTCGTTGCCTGGTAAAGCCAAATTCGATATTTCAGCGCCATTTATGATGTAATCCTCAGATGGTAAGGATTTTATGTTGGCATTGGCAAAGACCAATCCAATTTTTGATAGTGGGTCAATAAACTGATTGTTGTCTTTTTCTTGAATCGCCACATTGTTAATACTGTCTATTTCCGGACAATTGTAATAATAGCCGTGCGTAGCAATCAATAGAAGTTGTAGATGACGATTTTGAGCTATAGATTTTACAAAGTTTTCTTTTGTTGCATCTTGAGCTGTCAACGATTTCTTAAATAAATTGCCCAGTGAATCAGTTTGATAATCATTGTAATCTTTGAACTTGTATGGAGGAAAACCGCAAATATTTTCTATACCTGCCTGGCCTCTGCCCTTATCAATTTTTGCAATATCATTCATATCGCTTGATTCACCATAATCAATGTCCCTGAATGCAAGCATTTCATTTATTTCCATTTTCTTGTGCTCATCTTGCTTAAGAGCAATAATATCCGCAGTGCTGCTTACTCTGATCAGATGATAATCGTCAACCAGAAAGCGATTAGACCCATCCTGCCTTTTAATGGCATTAAAAGTAATACTGTTAAGATCGCCATATGGTGAAAAATAAATAATGGTATCGTCCTCAGAAAGATATTCTAACAATGGCTCCCACAGGAGTGAGAATAAACTATGCTTTGTGAATTTCTCAATACCGGTGTAACGCTCATTTATAATTTGAGGAAGATACTGGCTAATGGTTCCATCAATTTTTTTTAAACTGTCAATCGCAGCTATATATTCAATTCCAGCCAGATTGCTCAATATCCTTTCAACCTTATCATGCAAATGATAGGAGATCAAATATTCAAAACGCCATAAATCAACCTTTCTACATAATGGAATAAAATGGGGCGACTCCCATTCCTTTTTTGTTAATACAGCATAAATTGTATCATTGGTAAATACATCAGCAAGGTTATTTAAACTTGCATTGTTTCTAAAATCAATAGTATTCCAATTAGCAATTTCCTGATCACTTAAGGTGAAATCTACAAATTCGATGGCAACCTCATTTTCTTCTAAAACATTCCTTAACTGATTGAAGTCGGGCGTTTTAAATTTCTCATTCAGCCCTGTCTCCATGAGTCTTTTTAACAAAAGATTTTCATTTTGTGCGAGTGAATCCAAATATTGTTCTTTCATATTTCTAGTTTCGAGCCCAATGGCAGCAAATTTCCTCTTAACTTCATTGAAAGTCTGAATATTATCAAAATTCCTCAAGTTATAGGCATCAGCTCCAAGTTGAAGGTACTTATAAAAGTTGACTTCCGCATTCCGATAATCCTCATAAATTTTTACCAATTCCTCATCACCCGACTCAAATATGACTTGTTTTAACCGATATGATCTATCAGAAGTGGTTTTCTTCATCAATAAAACATTCTTATAAACAAGTTCATTAATCACTTTAGAAACAGAATCCTTCTGCTCATAGTCCAAATCATCTATTAACATCATATTTAGCACAAGCAGCAAGCTTTTTTGCATCATATTCTCAAAAGAATAACCTTCTGAGCCATAATTTAAACCAAAATTCTCATCAGAAATATTATGTAGTTTTGAATTCAAAATGATATCTTGTTCCAAGATGCGATTATTAATAGTTATTTTGTAGTTTAGGAATTTATCTAACCCTAAGCTGTCTTTTAGAGCATCATTCAACTTATCATCGGTAATATATTTTATCTCGAATTGCATCAAATCGGATAGTTTAAATTTCATGAAATCAATTCCAAATAAAGTCCATTTTAGACCATTACTTCGTGAAACCAGCGGTAGTGAGTCATAAATATCCTTCGCAAGTTGCAAGTAATGGGAACTTTTGGCAAGCGATTCACGTCTTTCATCAATATCAATATTTCCATCATTAATACTCCAATACTCAAAAATGGCGGCTAAAGTTTCCAATTTTTCAGCGCGGTCTATCACATTATCAAAAGTAATGCTATCAAAATACTTTTGCAGCGAGTCTCGGGAATCTTTGTATGATTCATAAGGACCGATCTCAGCAAATAGATTGCATTTATTCCACATAAGGTGAAATTTGACAGATTCGTCTTTGTTGGCAAAAACAATTGCACGATCTCTATAATAAATTGCACTATCATAGTAAATTGCATTATAAATGTGTCCAAGCGATTCGCATTGTTCTGCAAGTTTTTCATAAGTGTAAGCAATATTCCAGCCGGTCGTGTCAATTTCTTTTGCCAGTTGATTAGCCATTCTATAAGTTTGAATTGCTTCATCATATTTTCTTAAATTATTTAGTGCAAGTCCCATCGAAATGTAACTGAAGTAGAGTTCTTCTTTTGATTCTGATAAACTGGCGAACTGAACTCCTTTATTATGACATTCAATTGAAGTCTCATAATCTTCAAGATTATAGTATGCTCTGGCTAGCCTTACATAAGATTTTGAAAGCTTTAGATAAATATTTAAAGAATCCTGTCTGTTCAAATAGGTTTCATGGTTAAATAAACTGTCTCTTACATATGCTTCCAATACATTTTGCTGCTTCACAACCTCGTTAAAATTGTTGACGCCCATAAAATAATAAATTTTTAATTCCAAAGGAATTAAACGAACTCCAAGATTTTTATAGTTTCTTCTCCTTTCATTGTGGTTATCCTCATAATAACCAATGTTTTGCAATGCATTATCAAATTTCTCAATTGCATCTTCAATTAGAACAATATAATCCCACAATTTCTTATAATCATCATTTACATCATAATACCGGGCAATTAGATCGTAGTAATCAATAAATCCAAATGTTCTTTGATTATAAAGGTCAGGGTATTCTGACACATACTTATCATGAAAGAATTTGAAGTTACCAAGATATTTGTTTGCAATTTGCTTATCTATTTCGTTATTAGTACTCAAATATTTTCTAAAGCACGTATCAAACAAACGAAAATTAGAACTTAATTCTAAAAAGTAATAAAATACCAGTTCCATATCAGTTTTCACTGTTTGCAATACTTGTTGTAAATGTTCTGTGTCCGGTTGTTCTGTAAGTAGATCAATGTAAAAGGAATAAAATAAACCTTTATCAGCTAAACAATGATCGCCAAAATTTTGATCTTTTAGCTTCAAAATAAGCTGATATGCGGTATCGCATTCATTCATAGCATTTGCAAAGCAGGTTTGGTAATTTTCACTTATCAGTTCTGGATTTTCAATTTTAATGCGATAGTGATCAGCTCTATTAAAATGGTAGTGTAACCAAATGCAATCACTGTTCAACTTTTCAGCTATCTGCCGGGCAGAATCAAGAAAAACACCAGATTGCAAGAAAAGGCCATCAAAATACTTTGAATCATACGTTTGCTGGTACATTGCATCTACAAACTCAATACGCTTGGTGAATGCTTTTTTAATATTTAGACCAAATTTTTGTTCTAACAAGCAATTCAAACTTTGTTCATCTTTCGCAATTGAAAACTTATGGAGGAGAGCATTATTTTTAGATAAAAGACCATCAATTATTTCATATACTGGATTCCAATCACTATTTAAAGATGCCTTTATCGTATTACTTTTTAATCCTAAATCATTTAATTCCGACTCCTGCTGTATTAACATACACGTATTTACGCCAAAATTTTCTGCAATCAGAGTCAGGGTTTTTATTGCTTTGCCTGAATAAAGTAATGCGCTATCAATAGCAATTAGACTAAAGGCTTTTTTCTTCTCTTCGCTCATTTTATTGGCTTCTTCTGAGGAGGTATTTAAATTAAATGATTTAGCCATGTCTTTAAATAAATTCATTTCATTTATCAACTTCTGCTCAGTTTGTGGTGATACCTTTGTTATAATTGTTAAGGCCTTATAGTATTCATTCCTTGCCAAATTCAGTTCATCCATCTTAAATACCATTTTTTTATGAAAATTAAGGTAAATATTACCACGGGTATTATACGTAAAGGCAAGATGCTGATAAAGGTCATTATCTGACAAAATATTATTGGGATTCGATAAAAGCAATTCCTCTATCTCCCTGTTTTTTTGTAATGCATCATCCCATTCCCAAATATTTCCATAGCATTTAGTGAGTTCTCCAAGAATGTTAAGCGTTTCGATAAAAATTTGGTCGTTAAGGCCAATCTCATTGATTGCTATCTCAAGCAGCTTTAATGCATGAGTGTAATTATCTATTGCTAAACGGTTTGCTGTATCCGAGCCAATTGCTGCATAGCAAAGACCAAGAAATTTGTATATTCTAAATCTTTGATCCAAATTCTTTATCTTCTCAGCATTATTATTATAGATATTGTTTTGGTTTAACTCAAGCGCATTTGTTGCTATATTAATTGCAGTGTCGAAATAGTTATTGTTAAAGTGATTATTAGCTTCATTGAGGTATTGCTCTATTTTAAAGTGCTGTTGATAATATGTTCTGCACAATAGTAAATCTTTTCTCTGGTATAAAAGATTTTCTATTTGAGACTTCTCGCTAATTAAAGGTTCAATCAGTTGGTTCACCATGATTGCTTCATCCAGGTATTTTATGATTGAGTCAGGATTAGAAAAAGAAACGTAATATAATGCAATATCACCATAAATGTTCTGACGTTGATTAAAGGTCTCAATTCTTTCGTTTACGTTAGATGGATTCAGTTTCAAATTTGATACTAGTGCACTATCATAATAACCTAAGATTTGATCATATTTAATATTTTTTATTGCAAAATACGCATGTGCATGAAAAATCTGTGCCCGCTGGTAGAAGATTCTATTTTCTAATTGTGGTGTTGGTTTAACTTCTTGATTAAATTTTAATGCATCATGCAATAGCTTGTCATTATTTTGTTCTGTAATGTTAAATAGCTCAATATGAAGGTCAGCGCAATTAAGCAATGAATTTGAAATTATAGTTTGATCATTTTCCAACTCAAAGTACTTTTTGTAGCTTACAATAGCGTTTTCAATACTTAGTATTTGGGCTTTTGAATCACCTTTGCTTGAACTAATGAATTTTTTCAGATAATGCAAATCAATTTCCAGAGAAATAATATTTATTATTAAATCCTCATTATCTCTGCTGCATAAATTCAAATACTGTAGGCTTACACTATGATAATAATCAGCGCTATCAATTAATGATGCATTTAATGATAACCTACTCATCTCAAAAATAACAAGACTTCTAACCCAATTTGATGAATCTATGTCCTTATTGGAGGGGATAGTGTTCATCGATGAATTAAGTAAACTATTGATTTGTTCTCTTGTTTTATATTGATTTCCTTTGAAATATTCATTTGCTAAATGTCTTCCCCAAAGATAATAAGTCTCATAAAGGTGCATCGAATCATTTAAGTTTCGCTCTGCATTGATTGCTTGATTAAAGATGGCTTCAGTAAGTGTCAAATCTTCAGAATTGGTGTTCATCTGTTGTAATTTTGAGAGGTAATACATAGATTTTACCTTTTCGTCTGAACAGCCTTTTACAAACACAGCAAGCCATTTGTCAATTTCGATAGCTTGTTCATTATTGTCTTTCTGAAGGTTTTCCCATAGAAAGTAATAAACTGAATTCTTTAAAGAGTCCCTCTCGTAGGATAAATGATTTGAATTTGTAAAGAGGTATTTAACTTGTTTAAAGTCATTTCTTTTCATAGCATCAAACAGATCATTCTGGCTGAATAAGAGGGTTGATATCCAGGAGAGAAAGAGCATGAGGAATAACTTTTTCATTGTTTTGGGGATTTGTTGTTTATGAATAAATGAATTTCATGTTTAATTCTTTGATTTTTAGCCATTCAGCCTCAACAGTGTTTTTGCTTTTACGGCAGCCATCAGGTCAGGGTAGTCAACCTGCACCGCTTTGCCTTCGATCAGCACCTGGGTAGCATAACCGAGTATCTTGCTGAAGAGCCACATCATTATAATTTCCAGTGAATCATTTTCAGTGAAAGTCAGGTACATTTTAATGCTTTCGGTAAAACCGATGCTGCGGTTGGCATAGTTTGCGTCAATCACAATGCTGGCATCGGTTCCCTTAATTCGGTAGCTGTCGCCTCTTTCGAGCCAGCGGTAGTGCGTACCAAACAGGTAATACTTCAGATCTTTTTCGCGGGTAATGATCTCAATTTTCAGCCTGTTGTAGGCATACTTTTCGTTGGCATTATTAACAGGTACCGAAGTACTGATTGGATCTTTTTTACTTTTCAGGTGGGTGCGGATTTTATCGGCCAGGAGTTCAATTTCCTTGTATTTGTCTGTGGCCAGCAGCCGCACAGTTTCGTCGCCGAATTTTTCAAATTTATCGGGGTGCCAGGTTGCCCTTAGCTCTCTGAGCCGCTGTTCGAATTCATGGTCCAGTAACTCCTCAGGCAATTTGCCAAAGTACTCTTTTACTTTGTCTCTTTCGGAATTGGAAAAGTGTAACGAATTCATAAACAATTGATTAGAAGAAGTGTTGAGAAAGAGTTTGCAAGTGTAAAAATAGAAATTTTTCAGATACAACTGTATCAGTTTACTTTTTTATTATCACAAAAATTGGAAGGATTCCTTATGATACTGATGGAGAGAAATAAAATCGGCGTCCGGGGCACTGATGGAGTTCAATGTATCTCAAAGGCAGTTGAATTCGCTGTCACAAAATGGAGATCAATTCCTTTTAACAGCAAACAACATCACCATGCAGACAAACTTTGAAATCATTATCGGACTTGTGGCGCTCGCAGGCAGCATCGCGACGGCAGCATTGGCAGCCTGGGCCGAAAAGAAACTTGGCAACCAAGAAACAGTGCAAAAAGAAATGGGGAAGCATGAATAAATATCCGCCTGAGTGCATCTCCATCCAAAAGGCTATGTAATTACATATTAAATGATTAACAATAAAATGTACAATTATGAACCTGAAAAATCCCACTACAATCCGTTCGTTCATCATCCTCCTGACTTTCCTGGCAGCTTATTGTGGCTTTGACTTTTATCCGGGGGAATTTAGGTTTGCTATCACAGGTAATTATGCACTCAGGCTGCTCTGGATTTTTGCCTGGTGGGCGGCGCCAACCCTATTGATTACAGGCCTGCTGTTTGGATTCAGGAATCTGCCCGCAGTGCTGGGACTCAATCGCAACCCGATGAAAGGACTGGCGTTTGCAGCTATAACTGGGTGGGCTATGCTGATGAGTTTAGGGATAATTGCCGGGTTTAAGATGAAAACCGAATGGATGGACCATTTAAGAATACTGCCTTTTGGATGGCTTATGGAGGAATATTTATTCAGAGGCTTTCTGTTTGGGATTTTATTTCGAAAAGTCGGATGGGGATTCATCCCGGCGGGAATCCTGGGAGCGATTTTTTTTGGCATGATACATACTTACCAGGGAAGCACCATTACTCAGCAGCTCATAATATTCCTGGTAACCACCCTGGTAGCGCTCTGGTTATCCTGGCTTTACATCGAGTGGAACACCAACCTTTGGGTTCCCATATTTATGCACATCCTTATGAACCTGCCGGGGCGCCTCTTTGACTTTATAGGAGTTGACTTTTTAGATTTTTATACTATTTTCTTCAAATCATTGACCATTGCTATTTCAGTATTTCTGACGATAAGGCGGGGTAAGCGGAGCGGATTCAGGATAAATGTAAGCAACCTGTGGACGAATGCTGCTAATCGTCAGCCGGGTAACATTTATTATCGTATCAATTACAAATTTCGGAGCTGATAAGGCTGTATCAAAATCCGGATCAGACCCAAAGCATTGCAAAAATGTGAAGCGCTTTTTTGGATGCAATTTACCTGGATAAATGAAGGCATTATGAATAACAACCACGCAATAAATGAAAGGATTATGGAACGGGCTAAAGGCGATAAAAAAAGTAGCACACGAGGAACTGATGGGATACTAAATATCAGAAAGCCAAATGTCGCCTGCTGTCACAAATGCAAGATCAATTCCTTTTTATAGCAAACAACAACACCATGCAGACAAATTTTGAAATCATTATCGGACTTATGGCACTCGCAGGCAGCATCACTATAGCAGCATTGGCTGCATGGGTTGAAAAGAGACTTGACAACAATCAATCACCACAAAAAGAAAGGAGGAAGCATGAATAAAGACCCGCCTGAATGCATCTCAATCCAAAAAGCTATCTAATTACATATTAAACAATTAACAATAAAACGTAGAATTATGAAAAAGTTATTAATGTTCATCTTTTTAGGATTTCTTTTTATGGCCATGGCAGGCAATAACCTGATGGCGCAATCCCTCCAGAAGCAGCCAGATGGCGTTAATTACGAAGTTGTAGGAACCCGGTACGAGTGGCGAGTACTTTCTGTTTGCGGTTACAATGATGTGAGTGACCCCAATCATAGAAAATTTGACTTTGTGGCTTTTTATGATGACTTTCGGCTTGGGTATATGGATGGTTATTTTATTGGCAATCAAATTGATTGTAGTATTGATCCATACAAATACTGTGATAAATTATCGTTAACAAATTTATCCTCACAGTATTTATCTGGCTATCTTGAGGGAATAAAGCAAGGGCAAAAAGACAAATGCGAACAAAAAATTAACAATGAAATTCTTGATGGTAGTTTTACTGATTCTTACTTGAAAGGAGGTATGTCAATGAAATTCATTTGACTTAACATAGCGGGAGTTGGCAACCAAGGGTTACCTTCTACCGGGCTTCAACTAAAGGCCGTTGCCAAAAAAGGGCTGAAAAGGAAATAATTTATCTAAGTTTTTAAAAAGGAAATTTTTATGAAAACAATTGCATTAGTATTTATTTTTTCTATTCTTTATGTAACCCATTTAGCAGCTCAAAGCAATAAACAATCATCTGATAAGAAGTGTGATACCTGGGTGGATAAAGTTCTTGAACCAGCCTCCAGAGCGAGAGAAACAACCAGATCAGTCCACAGCGATCGTAGTAATGGTGAGTTAGATTATTCAAATCGTGTTTTGGATGTTTATGATGCTTCAAGGGCAGCAAGAGATTGTGATAGCAAATCGTCAGGCTCGTCAAAAGACAAGTATACTAATACACCGAGTTCTAACAATAATGGGAAAACATCTGCCTCGAGTGGCGAGAAATCGGATGGCAAATCGTCAGGCTCGTCAAAAGACAAGGGTACTAATACACCGAGTTCTAACAATAATGGGAAAACATCTGCCTCGAGTGTCGAGAAATCGGATGGCAAATCCAGTAGTAAAAGTAGCGGCAGTAGTGGTTCTAGTGGCAGTAGTAGTTGGGATAGATTCAATAGTCGAGGAAGATAGTTCCATCAATTTAATACTTCAAATTACAATGAAGAGGCTGTCTCAAAAGGTCAGCCTCTTTTTACCGCTTTGCTAATTGAACTAATAATAACCAGTCTAATAACAACATTCAACTAAAACACAATAAGTATGACTTTAAAACAACTAATTTGCAGCAATCAATGGGATGAAGTAAAGGATCAGCTTCTTAAGTACTATCCCGACGTGATTGATGCGATTCAAACCTATGAAGAACTGTTTTATCAACTCCATTTCTGGAAAGAATATGAATCTGATTGGAAAATTTTCTTTGAAAAAAGAGAAAAAAATGATTTTGTTGACGTGAAAGGTAAAGTTGAAGTTATCTCAGAAGATGGAACCCCAGAAACCCGCTATACTATAATGGAGTTTACCCGCTGGGCTGTTTGGCTGGGCTGTGAAATTGATCCTGACACTTTGAAAGATTATTCTGAGCCACAAATCATTGCTCATTGTATGTGGGAGATGACTTTTATGGGTTGGGATGAAGAAGAAATTGGCTCAAAAATGGACGAGTTGGCCGCTATCTTAAATACCATGTCGGCTGAGGATCAAAAACCATCAGAAGAGGTTTGATGCTCTATGGCAAATAATCATTGCAAGCGACAGGATTGGAAGTTTCAAGTAAATTTGCAAACATCAACTGATTTTTCAAATTTTAGTTTACGCACATGGAAAAAGCATCTTTAGGTCTCGCAGTTTTATTTATGGCATTTGCAATTCTGAATTTGATCGGCGCTTATCGCTCGTACCAAAAGCATCTGCTGAACAAAGAGCGTAAAAATTCCAAAGATTTTCCCGGAAATAATTTGAAAATGGCAGATAGCGATGACTCTATTCAATAAGAAAAACCCAGTGAGTCTCCCGAAAACGAAGTGCGTTATGTTACCTACACTGAATGCCCCGCCTGTGGACAGAAGTTAGATGAAAATTACAAAACCTGTCCCGAATGTGGGTTATTCCTTCGTTGATGACCAAATTTAGTAAATTCAACCGGCTTGAAGCTCTTTTGAAGTTGAAAGCATAAAAAAAAAGTTTTATGTAATGTCCTGAAATTACTCATTGTTTATTTATTAGTAAGTCTCCATTCTCCAAGCTGTCACAAACCGTGAGGCTTTTTCTTTTTTAGGGTGTAGCTGCACTTGCAACTTTAACATTAACACTAACTAAAAAGAAAGGAGAATCAGATGTCAACATTTTCAAAACACCCGAAAGAGCTCTGGATCCTCGGCTTAACCGAGATGGCTGAACGTTTCGCGTTCTATCTCATGCTGGGCATCCTGATGCTTTACATGATCGCGCCCGAGAATGCCAAATTCCCCGGATTTGGCTTTTCCAACGCCAATGCATCCGATATCATGGGCACCTACCTCGCTCTTCTTTACCTTACGCCATTCATTGGTGGTATGCTGGCAGACAGGGTGCTGGGTTATCGCAGGTCCATCACCATTGGCGGTATCCTTATGGGACTGGGTTACTTTGGCCTGGCTGCCCACAACCAAACCTTCTTTTACTTGTCATTGCTGCTCATCATTTTGGGAAATGGCTTTTTTAAACCAAACATTTCAACATTGGTTGGCAGGCTTTACGAAAAAGCACAATACAAGCATCTGAAGGATGACGGCTTCAATATCTTCTATCTGTTCATCAACATCGGAGCCTTTCTATGCAACTTTTTTGCAGCCTATCTGAGGATCAATTATGGCTGGGGATGGGCATTCATGGCAGCAGGCGCCGGTATGTTTGCCGGACTGGCTTTCCTTTGGTCAAGCCAGTTGTTTACCACGGAATTAAAGCGTGTTGATACCATCCAGCGCGACGTAAATGGGAATGGAGAATTGATCAGATTACTTGGCAAGATGCTTCTGCCTGCATTTGCCCTGGCGGCTGTAGGTTGGTTTGTTCCGCCATTATTAATTGGCGGCCCTTTTTTAGGAACATCTTCAACCGATGCCTTTTTGTTTTTCTGCTTCCCGGTGGTTTTCTTCTTCTATAGTCTTTACAAAAACGCACCTCTATTCAAAGAGCAAAGACAGATTAGAGCATTGATGACCATTTTTGTGGTGGTCATTATCTTCTGGGCTGTTTTTCATCAAAACGCCTCAGCGTTAACATTGTGGGCAGAAGACTTCACCAATCGCACCGTACCTGCGCTTTTGACTGGGATTACAGACGCGCTCTCATTAAGTCAATCTGATGGAAGCCAAAAGTTCTTCAGCGCTGAACTCTTCCAAAGCGTCAATCCGGGCTTTGTTGTCTTTCTCACCCCTTTGATTGTAGGATTCTTCAGAATTCTGAGAAAAAGGGATAAAGAACCTTCTACACCGGTAAAAATTGCATGGGGTCTGGGGATTACAGCTATTTCGGCTCTGGTTATGATGGTGGCAGTAATAGTAAGCAACAATGGCGCGACAAAAGCCAGTCCTTTGTGGCTCATCTCTACCTATGGCATCATCACAGTCGGCGAACTGTTCTTAAGCCCAATGGGCTTGTCTTTGGTTTCAAAACTCAGTCCTGCGCGGTACACATCTCTTTTGATGGGGGGCTGGTTCCTTTCAACTTCAATCGGAAATAAGCTTTCCGGTGTAATGGCAAGTATGTGGGATGGTTACACCAACAAGGCCTTCTATTTCCTGACCAATGCCGGCCTGGCAATGGTTGCGGTCATCATTCTGATAATTCTCCTTCCTGGTCTTAAGAAGGTCGTCTCCGAAGATCAAAATGGTTAACTCCCACCCCTTCTCACCTGAATGTTCCCTGCGGGTTTCGGCTCGCGGGGGCATTCTTTTAATTTCCCCAACAGTCACAAATAGCATGAAAATGCCTGATATAATAGCAATACAGTTGATAATGAACTTCACCTATTTAATAAAAATGATACACTTTAAAATTTACAAATCATGAAAATCATCGCAAAAATTTCGACAATCGCCTTAATAATCCTGGCATTTGCAAATTTCAGTGTGAAACCACAAACAAATGACCTTAGAATTGATGGCGTGCATTATGACCTTTTAAGAACCCACTACGAGTGGAGGGTAAATCCACCTTGCACGGTAAATAGCAAAGCCGGTGAAAATGAAGGAAAATTCAAGATCGAAACAAGGTATTACCGCCGTTTCGAAGCTGGAGTAACAGTCGAATCCTGGATTGAAGATGTTGAATGTGGCTGGACTGGGGAATGCAGGGAGGTTCAAAATCACATGTCACAATAGTTCAGATCAGAAATCGAAGAAATTTTGTTCAAAGCCAGAAAAATTATTAGATCAATTCCGTTTTGATGTTAAAAGAATAGTTCTTTGAAATTGTTGTATAGTACGGGTTGTGGCGCTTTTTAGAGTTCAAACGATTTGAATTTAGTTTTGCCAACAAACAAATCTAAGTTATGAATCAAGGAAAATACGTTTTTGCACAGCTATTTTATTTTTGACATAGAAACTTTAAACCAGCTATTTAGGGGCTGCTGATAAACCCCAAATGCCCATTCTGAAAGAAAATATTACGGTGCTCTGCACCTATTGAACTTCATTGCAATCCTTTGTTCTACCAATATTTCGCCACGCTGTGGCTATTGCGTCAGGTGCAGCGCACCTAAATCTTTGTAGAAATATCAAACAAAAATTGATAAAAGGTGCAGCGCACCGCAATATTAAATGCAAGGTTTATTCAGCCTTTTCCTTGATTTCCTTGCATTTGTTTTTGAAAAATGATTAGTATCTTTTTAGTTTTCATAAAGTTAGATGTTTATCAGCAGCCCCTATTTAACAACCAAAACTTACAAAATTTCAAAGAACAGAATTGTAACCATTTGAAAATGTTCTAATTATAACGAAAGCTATTGATAACTAATGTATGTTCCATAAATCAAAACATCAGTAATGCATAGAATATTCAACCCAATAGAAGAAGACCCTGAATTCGTAATTATAAACTTCCTGAATCATTTACACTTTATGACACCAAGGGAAATGTACGAAATCATTGATAAAAATGGATACATAGGTCAGGAAAAAGCCAGGAAATCAATTTGTTTAATGGCTTATCGTCACATTAACAGGCTAAAAAAACTGTATCTTGACAGAGTTCCTGCGGATGAATTACCGTCGAAGGAGAATACTCTTTTAATTGGGCCAACAGGTTGTGGGAAGACTTATTTGATTGACTTACTGTTTAACAAAGTGATTGGCTTGCCCCATGTTAGCATTGATATTACATCCTACTCAGAAACAGGTTACGTTGGACAAGATTTAAACACCATAATCACCAGGCTTATCCATACCGCCGGAAGTCCGGCATTAGCCTCGATAGGCGTTATTTGCATTGATGAGTTCGATAAGTTAAGTTCATCAAAGAACACTGCAGTCTTTGCCGGGGCGGGTACCACTAAGGATGTAACAGGTATTGGTGTTCAAAGGGAACTACTGAAAATACTGGAGTCAACAGTTCTTGATGTTCCACTTGAAACAACCTACATGTCCTCTGGCCCCAGACTTACTTTTAGTACTCAAAACATTCCTGTTATTGCCTGTGGTGCATTTTCAGGTTTCAAACGCTCTATAAATCAACTAAATCAACGTATTGGCTTTCTGAATAAAGTATCTAAAACAACCGCAAAGACAAATATCGCAGTGAGTTATTCAAGAACAGATTTTGATGCAGTAGCAAATTTTGAGAATTATGGATTCATGCCAGAATTAATTGGACGTTTTTCAAGGATACTCCCATTTGAAGCATTGGGTAAATCGGACTTGAAACAGATTTTTCTTTACAATACAATCAAGAAATACGAGAAAGAACTTCGGATTCAGAACTTAACTTTAAATATTGATGAGAGGGTGGTTGATAAAACAGTAAGTGATGCCTTTAAGTTAGAAACAGGCGCCCGCGGATTGAAAAGCGCGTTATTGGTACTTATTGAAGATGCATGCTTTGAAGCATATTCCAATCATGGCAAAATGCGTAAGATCAGTTTGTCCCTTGAAACCCCGGAAAGCATTATCTGGAGGCTCGAATGATTGGAATGATACGGTAAGACAAAAATGTCTGTGTCATTTCACGTCGGAAAATTTGAGTCTCTTACTTTAAGAATCTTCCCGGCCGGGAGCAAACTGATTTCTTTAAATTTTGATTTTTTGGTTTAATCAAATTCACATGAAAGCCGGATAGTTGTTGCGAAAGTTTTTTCTAATACAGCTGAAAACCAATTGGATTGTCAATCAAATACAGATTTCAATGCTTTTTTCATACGGCATGAACAGCCCGATCTCCCTTGCGCAGCATACAGTACATACACCCATTGCTGTTCCTCTTCCATTTAGCCATTTGTCAACTGACAAAAATTTCTCAATCTTAAAGATGAATAATGCTTCTAAGCTGTAGTAATTTTATTCTGGCGATTTGCCTAACCTGTTACCACTTTTCCAACCCACTGGCTGGGTGAAACGTTACGCCTGTCTTTTTTGCGAAGGCTGCCATCAGCATCATGAAAATAGATAAAAAAGTGGAGTTCGTCTCCTGGTGTCGCATCAAGTAAGCTGAATGTAATTCCACCCTGATTCCTCAGCACTGACTGTTTTGGGGTAAAGCTGATGCGCTTTCCGGTGTTGTTTACTATTGCCAAAACCACGCGATCAGTGGCCGACCATTTTTTTCCTTCTTCAGGTTGCCCCCAGGTGATTTTAAAAGTTCCATCCTCAAACTGTTCCAATTGCACCTCTTGTGCGCCTGACCTGTCTCCTTCACTGATCTTCAGCCACTCTGCACTTGCTGGTTTTCCAGCCAGTCTGTATGCATTCAGATTGGCTGAAAGCGCCGAATGGAAAGCAAAACGGCCTTCGGTTACATCATAAAATCCTGTATTGACAACATCTTTCAACCTCTGCATATATTTCATCACATGTGAAAAATCATCCCGGCTCTGCTGTTGCCCGGGCGTAGCCTTCTTTTTACTTCCCGAAGGCCTCATTCTCATCACCGTTTTACCATTCAGCTTGTAAACCACAATGTTGCCTATCCGGCCGCTAAAATCACCCAAAATTCCAGTGTTTGCTCTTGCCATAATCGAATTATTTACTTTTTGTGCTTGTGAAAAACCTGGTTGAAATCCGGAGATAAAAGTAATATAATTTTAATTTAAAACGTAATTTAATTATATTTTATTCAATTTTAAATGTAATAATTACGTTTTACATACGAATTAACTTCGAAGAAACTATGTATTTAATTTATTTTTAAGCTAATTTTTCTCCCAGTCAAAGTGCAGCTTTGTTCAAAATAAGAACCGAAAAGCATTGGCAGAAAAAATCTAATTTTGCCTGCAACTAAAATTTTACAACCTGAACCGATGATGAATAAGATTAACCGTTCTGCAAAATTAGCTTGGCTTTTCCTGGCAGGTATCCTGATTTTTACAGCCTGCAAAAAAGATGATGACACTGCTGCTAAACAGGCTGCAAAAGATGAACAGATCATTGCGGACTACCTTGCCGCAAACAGCATTGAAGCTCAGCGCCACGAATCCGGGTTGTATTATCTGATCACCGATGCAGGGACGGGAGAACAGCCAACCATTAACTCGACGGTGGAAGTGTTTTACAAAGGCTACCTTACAAATGGGACAATTTTCGATCAGACAACCAATGGGTCGGTTACTTTTCCATTGAAGAATTTGATCGAAGGGTGGCAAATCGGGATACCTATGTTGAAAGAAGGAGGATCGGGGACATTTTTTCTTCCGTCTGCGCTTGGTTATGGTTCCTCAGCCACGGGATCAATTCCTGCCAATTCAGTGCTGATCTTCGAAATTGACCTGGTGACGGTTTTGTAATTTCTTTTGTTCCCGGATTTTTCATTCGGCCGGTATTCAACCCACCTCAAACCTGAAGAACTCGCCATCGTTGTATTGATTTGTTCCAAACCACCAGCCAGCATTGCCTTTGCCTGGAATGAGCGCTCCTCCGTGTTTTACCAGGGCTTCGATATTAACCCCAAAAGGATGATACCCAAATACTTTTACTCCGCCGGGATTTCCCCAACGCTGGATGAAGGCGGATTTCAATGCTCCATCTTTTCCAAGGATCAGGTGCAAAGGTTGTTCCTCCCGGTGAATTAACCAGGATGCTGTTATCTCATTTTCTGAAATAACCTCCCATTTGATCGCCGGGTGAATCAGCAAATGGGGAGCAAATAACGGTTCCATCCTCGCCCTGCCTTCGGCTGAGCGACTAACATCTTCGCCGATGGCTTTCATTACTGGGATAACATTAAAGAGCGACCATTGCATCGCACCCTGTTCCCTGTGAAAATAATCAAAACCCTTCACAGGTAAAATTCCCATCATCACCCTGGCCTGCCATAAAAATCCCTCAAATGGATGGGCATACAACGTTGAACTGAAATTGGCCCAGTTTACCAGTTTGATGATTCCTTTCAGTGGAACTCGGGCATGTGTTGAATCAGGAATACCTTCAGGCAGATGATATCGGAAAAATCTTGCAACAGGATCGGGATATTGCTTCAATAAAAATTCTCTATCCATTTCATTAGTTGGTGCTGTGGTGATTTGGCGGATTATTTCTGTCGGGTTGATCATAGTTCGTGATTTAATCGGGGCTGTCTCAAAAGTCTTTCATTTGGATTTACAACGTTTCGGGTTAATACAGACTTTTCAGACAGCATCTTTTATTTAATTGTTTTTTCTTGTTTCTTACTTTATAAAAGACCTCAACTGTTGAAGAATCCCTGGCAGGTAGTTACCGGAAAATATCCTGCATCCTTACTTCAGTCACTTTACCAAAGTCGTTCATCCATTCAATGCCGATACGCTTTTTATTGCCGATGATAGTGGTAATGACCGGTTGTTGATAGAACTGATTTTTATGGAAATTGACAATATCCTCAAACGACATTGAATCATACTTTTTTACCCACTCTTTGCGCGGATCAGAATTGTATCCCTGTTTAGTCCATTGAGCCACCGGATAAGATATTTGTCTGAACGGGGGCTTTTTACTGTTGATGGATTGCACAAGCGCACGGCGTAGCATGTCAATACGGTCGGATTGATCAGGTGGATTGGTGATGATTTGGTGCATCACCTGGATAGCTTCCTGTGTCTTATCGGCCTGAGTCCCCACAAAACTGGTCAGTGTGGTTTCCTCATCAGGATAAAAAGGCTCATAAACACTGGCGCCGGTGGCATAGGCCAATGAACGAAATTCACGGATTTCCTGGAACATCACACTCGACATACCACCATCGAGGTATTCGTAATAAGCGTTCAGCAAAGGTTTGTCACTTTCAGTTACCTTATCGCCTTTGATAAAGAAATAATCCTTGCTCTGGATGGCGTTTTTGTCGTCGAGGAAAAACACCATGGGCTCGCTAAAGTCACGGTAAACATTTCTGACCGGTGATTTGCTCTTTTGCTTAATTTGTTTAAAGTTTAAATGATCAGCAAGAATGGAGGCTACATCCTCAGCAGCATGGGTTCCGGAATAGTGAATTGCAGTTTCAAAGGTCATGGCGGTTTTTAATGCATCCGTAAGTTGCGAGGCCTGGAGACTTTTAATCTCCTTGGCTGTAAGGTCTTTCAGGAATTGTGAGTTATCCCCGAATACTGCAAAGGAATAGAGCGCATAACCGAGTGTTTCCGGGTCCTTTTTGTTGATCTTATCTGATGTTTTTGCCGATTCGTAAAGATTTTTGATTTTTTCCTGGTCAATGTCAGGCTTATCCAAAAGTTTGGCCGCCAGATCGAGTATTTGTTTGGTGTTTTCTTTCGGGCCGCTGATTTCCACCGTGAAATCGTTTTTTGAAGCATAGAAAGACAGGGAGCCCCCTAATGACTGAAGCTCTTTTTTGAATTCCCCGAAACTTAAACCTTCAGGCCCCACCAGGTACATATATTCGGCAACCTGATTCAGGATCGGCATTTCATACGTACCTATTCCATAATCGATGCTAATGTCGAAAAGGTCATTTACCTTGTTTTCGACATGGAAAAGATGGGTCAATGATGTAATGTCGGTCACAGTTACATCTTTCGTTTTTTGCTGCGGGCTCCCGAATTCGATAAATTGTGGAACTGACAGAGGCACTTCCATCTCTTCAATCATTTTAGCATATGCCGATTTCTCTCCGGTATTCTTTGCCGGAATGTTTTCAAATGGAGGTTTGAGTTGCTGAGGCTTCTTTGGCAGGCCCGTTTTAGAATGAAAAGCAAGGTAATTTTCTCCAAACCAGTTGTTAGCAGCTGCCAGGACATCAGCTTTTGTGATTTGTTTGACTTTATTAGGGTAGTCAATCATATCCTCCCATTCACTTTCTGTCATGAAAGTTGTAATCATCATATAACCGCGATTGAACTGGTCTTCAAAATTTCGCTGATAATTAACAATGATTTCTGTTTTAATGGCTTCAAGGAGGGATTCATCAAAATTACCTGCTTTCAAATCGTTCAACTTGTTCCCGATAAGATCCTCCGCCTTTTTCAATGATTGCCCGACTACTTTTGGTACGAATAATATGTACTCGCCGCCGGCATCTGTGCGGCGATCACTGATCATCTGTGCCATCATCAACTTATTATTCATCACCAGCTCGTCAAGTAAACCGGTTTGTGATTCATTGGACATCAAGGCATTTACAATATTAAGCACCACGCTCTCTTTACTGTTTTGAGGTACTGAGCGATAGGCCCTGATGCCGAACTTCACGGGTGTAAGTTTTTGCTCCACAAACTGTCTTCCCTCAAACGGTTCAATTTTCCATGCAGATGGTTTTTCAGGGATTTTTCCAGATTTCCATCTGCCAAAATAGTTGGAGATTAATGGTTTGATGGCATCGGTGTCAAAATTTCCCGAAAGCACCAATGCCATGTTGTTTGCCACATAATACGTCTCGAAATACTCGTGCATTTTTTTCATGGATGGGTATTTCAGGTGATTGGGATAACCAAGGATCGGCACCCCGTAAGGATGATCGGGGTAAAAAGCAGCGGTAAATTCCTCGAAAGCAGTGGCAAAGCGGTTGTCGCTGTACATGTTGTACTCTTCGTAAACGGTTTCGAGCTCAGACTGAAAAAGCCGGTAAACCGGATTGATAAAGCGATGTGAATAGATTTCGAGCCATTTTTCGACCTGGTTGGCAGGCAGCACATTGAAGTAGGCGATGCCATCATTTCCTGTGCCGGCATTCAGATAAGCACAGCCCATTTCGCCGAGGATTTTCTCAATTTCATTGGGGATGGCATATTCAGCCGCTTTGATCGAAAGGCGGTTGATTTCCCGCTGCATGTTGAGTTTGTCAGCTTCTTCGCTGGCATCAGCCAGTTCATCGTACAATGCAGCAATACTATCGAGATATACTTTTTCGGTGGCAAAGTCGAGTGTCCCAATCTGGTCGGTACCTTTAAACATGATGTGCTCGAAATAGTGCGCTATGCCTGTGGCTTCGGAGGGATCGCGCTTGCTGCCCCCTTTTACCACCACCGCTCCGAAAATATTTGGGAGCGAAGGGTCTTCGTTCAGATAAATGGTCAGCCCGTTGTCGAGTTTGTAAATCTCAGTTTTTAAGGCAGGTTTTTCGGTTTGTGAAAATCCGTTTTTGGTAAAGGGCAAAATCACGAGTAAAAACAGCATTGCTGCTGTAAAAATGCCTGACAGGGGGAGGTTAGCTTTTTTCATTCAAAATGTTTTTTGATTGTTAAATGAGGAACTTCTGTAGTGCAAAGCTAATCCTTTTCACAATACAATTGTTGTATCTGGTTTTTAGTAAAACAGTTTTGTATTATACTGTTTTGTATTATACTGTTTTGTGTTATACAAATCTGTGTTATTGGTAGATCTTCTCCCAACAAGTTCTCAAGGATTAAAAAAAACGGGATGCACTACCTGGCCGGAAGTTGCTGCTTTTCCTTCACGCGCGCTACCGGGTACCTGCGTGTCACATTATCAGCCCATTCGGTGTTGTGGTAGATATAACCTAGTTGAGCGCGGTGACTCTTTTGAAGTGCAGTGTCATTTTTGATGGCTTCTTCCCATTGCTTTCTGAAATCAGGATGTTCGTCCAGGTAACGGAGTGCATTTTCTTCAAACCCAAAAGAAGAGTAATATTCCCGTTCTTCGAGGATGGGATCGAAGAAGTTCCACCGGAAAAAAGAATCCTGTGCGTCAGGCTCGAGCATTTCCAGAATGTAGCGGTTGGCCGGCTGATCCATCGGGATCAGGTAATCGCCCTCCCACACCTGAACCTTTTCAGTTTTGACCTCATAAGTAACTTCATTATGATTTCGGTGCCAATTACTTTGGTAAGTATTGGTTTTCACCTCTTTGATCATGTATCTTTCGGCAGTGATCACTGTATCCTTTGTGAAGCAAAGCATTTTGACCCCGTTGTGTTGCAACCGCTGCGACACTTGTTCCCAGGCTTGTGGAAGGATATAATACTCCGGTGAGGTGATTATTTTTTCGGGCAAATGTCGATCGTAGTATGGAATAACGGTGTCGTAAGGCTTCGAGCGGTTGAACCCAAAACGAGGCATACCGGTAACAGGACTTATCCCTATTTCTCCTTCGTAACCTTTATACCGGATCATTCTGAAGTTGATGCTGTCAGCGGCCCATTTGACAACGAATTCTTTCTGGTCTTTGGTAAACTCGTTTGCATCTGTGATCAATTTACCTATCTCGGTACTATTTGAATTGGTAAACGAAACCAGCGCTTTTTTAAAATGATACACCGACATCACACGGTCGGGGAAGTCAGCGTAAATCTGGTTTTCGGTCATAAAACTCATTGTATTGAACAGACCTGTGTACCCGGTTGAAAAACGCGGGGTTTGCGGGTTGAGTTTGATACCATCTTTTGGAGTAGTATTCCAATAGTCAACATAGGGGATCATCTCATAACCTGCTTCCGACATCTGCTCATAAAGGAATGGGATCATGTGGTCGTGATACAAATTCGCAAGATTTTCAGGTAAAGCATCGGGCTGGTATGGAATCAGGGTGATGACGTAAGGGTGGTCGGTACCGTTGGTGGTGTGGGTATCGAGAAAAACATCGGGCTGCCAGGTTCTAAAAATCTGAGCAAAAGCCCAGGCGTTTTGGGTGTCCATTTTGACAAAATCACGGTTGAGGTCAAGATTTTTGGCGTTTCCGCGATGACCTGCCTCTTTTGGCGTAGTTTGCCCGGTGCGGTGGTAAGCGCTTCGGTTTAACGCCCCCCCGATATTATAAACCGGGATAATACAAATTACAGTATGTTCCAGCAATTGTCGCATTTCATCCTTATTTCGGAGTATGTCATCTGCAAACATCAGGCTGGCGTCAATCCCTTCCGGCTCTCCCGGGTGAATCCCGTTCATGATCAGTACGATCCGTTTATCGGATTTTTTTGCTGATGCAGGATCAAATTTCCGGTCCTTGTCCATCACAAAAAGATGAAGCGGTTTACCAACATCTGTATTTTGGTAGGTCATCAATTTTGCTTCAGGATAATGGTCAGCCAGTTTTGTATAAAAAGTAATGGCTTCCTGGTAGGTAACCGATTCATTTTGCTCGTAGCGCAATTCAAAAAGAGATTGTCCTTGGCCTTCTGTTTGAAGGTTGCAGGCGGTCAGCAAAACCAGCATGGCAGTGGTTGCAAGTGTCAATAATTTCATTGGATGAAGAATTTTGAGGCGCCAAAGATAAAAAGGAAAGAGGAGAGAAGTAGTAAATGGAAAGTTTTAGGGTAAAAATGAAGCAGAAGAATTTTATCCCAAGGCAATTCCGTTCGGTTTTATGAATTTTCCTTGTTGACCATCAATGTTAAAATGATGGCTTTTGAAAATTAAAATTCTATTATTAAGGCTGAAAAACCGGATTTAACCTTCTTTATTCATAAACTTAGTGAATCTTTGTGTCTTTGAGCCTTTGTGGCAACTTTTTCTTTTTGCCACTCACCAAGTGATGCCTGTGGCACAAGACACCAAGACTCTAAGAATCAAAAAATTAAAGAATTTCATGAATTTACCAGGTTAAGACATCTTGGTTGGAAATATCGCAAAGATTGAATTTAGTAATTAAGATTTAAAATTCATCTCCGCCCATTTCCATTTCTCCGTTGCCATTTTCACCGGTACGTTGACGCTTGTAATTGTTGATTTTGTAACTCAGACTCAGCATCACAACCTGCGGTTCGTGGGTCATCAGATCGCTTGAGCTGAAACCTGGTCCTGAGGAGAAACTTTCCCACCTGGCTGTTTTGAAGACATCCTGTACAGAAACCGAAGCAGAGAGTTTGCGGTCAAGGAATTCTTTACGCAGTGCAAGACTTGTCATTAACGAGCCTTTTGTTTCCCCCTGAGCTGAAACTGAAGGTCCGTTGTAGCGGCTATTGATTTGGAAACGAAAGTCGTATGGCAATTTGAAGATGGCATTCAGCCTGCTGTTCCAGTTTATACTTTCTTTATCCACATCGGTATCGGAGACTGATCCCTGCAGCCTGTAATGGAAAAGATTCCCAGTCAGGCTGAGTTCAAGCCAGTTAACAGGTGTTGTGTTAATCATCAACTCTGTACCCAGTGAATAATCTTTATTGATGTTGTCAAATGTGTACAGGAAAGTCTCATCATCCTGGAGTGTCTGTATCCTGGTAATTTTGTCAGTAGAAATCCGGTAATATCCTTCGAGGGCGAATAATGATCCCCACATGCGTTTCTGGTAAGCCACTTCATAAGAATCGGTAAGTTCAGGCTCAAGATAAGGATTGCCCTGCCTGCGGCTGAATGCGTCAATATACATGATGAAGGGGTCGAGCGACCAACCCCTTGGTCTTTCGATGCGGCGGGTGTAGCTGGCTTGCAACTGGTCTTTGTTTTCGAATGTATAGGACGTGTGAATGGTAGGGAAAAAATCGAAACGATCAACTATGGCCGGGTCATCCGATTTGATGTTGGTGATTTCGCGATAGTTGTATTCACCCCTCAAACCCAGCTGATAACCGAATTTTTTATAGGTGTTTGCAAACATTCCATAAATCGAATGGATATCATTTGAATAGGTCATTTCGTTGGAATAGAGCGGGTTTTCAATCCATTCACCGGATAATTGATCCCAATCGGTAAACTCGTAATCGTCGGTGCTCTTTTCCAATCTGCCCTGGTAACCTATCTCAAATTTTGCCGATTCGCTGAGTGGTTTTACATAATCCACCTTAAAACGAATTTCGCTCTCATCCCCCATTTCATTCGTCCGGATGCGGTAAGGGTCGGGATCAGTAATGATCCAGTCAGCATCTGTCTGATACTCCTGCTGATCATTAAATGAGGTTCCATCACGCTGCGAGAGATAGCCTAAAATTTCGATTTGCTCTCCTTTATCATCAAACTTATGCTGACCGGTGAAAGTCATCCGGTAATAGTCACGATCACGGTTGGAAACACTTAAAGTTCTGAGGTAATCGTAATAGGAAGCAGGTTCGGTAAAATCGCTCTGGTTAGCTGTCAGGCTTCGTTCAAATTCAAATTTACCCAGTTCGCCTGAAAAGGACAGCGTTGTCATGTCGGATAAATAATAGTCTGTTCCTGCCCTAAAACTGTAACCACCCCGGTTCATACCCCGGTCGCCCACAGAGGTAATAAATCGGGTGGTATCGTTACGGTAAGTTTCCTGGTTTGATTCACGGTCACCACCTGAATTATGATCCCGATAGTCAGCACCACCAAAAATATTGAACTTTCCGGTACGGTAATTCAGCAGGAAATCTGTACTGAATTTGTCTTTAGTCCCCACTGAAAGGTTGACAATCCCGTTAACTCCTTCACTTTTACGATGTTTTAGTATCACGTTGATAATTCCTGCGACGCCGTCCGGATCGTACCTTGCTGACGGGTTGGTAATGATTTCGATCCGATCGATGTTGCTTGCGGGAATTTGCTGCAAAGCATCGCTCCCCTGCAACACGCTTGGGCGGCCATCCACCAGAACGGTAAAACTGGAACTGCCGCGCAAACTTACATTACCTTCAATATCCACCTGAACTGATGGGGTATTTTCGAGTGCAGTTACGGCTGTACCTCCCTGTGCCATAATATCCTGACTCACGTTTACTACTCTTTTGTCTATCTGGAATTCTATATGTTCCCGCTCGGCAACCACATCGATGGCTTCAAGGCTCTCTGATGATGGATCAAGTATCATCTGACCCAGATTGACAACTTTACTGTTTGGGGTAATCCGGATGTCTTCGAGGGTAAGTTTATTGAAACCGATAAAATTGGCTACCATATAAAATCTACCAAAGGGCACCTGACTGAGCGTAAAAGAACCATCTGCTGTTGTTACAGTTCCGGTGACCATGCTTGAGTCACGGTGACTGAAAAGTACCACGTTGGCATATTCCATGGGTTTATTGGAATAAGAATCAATGATTTGTCCCTTGATAACTCCTTCAGCTGGCAAATTTGTCATTCCCGCACCTCCCCCGCCACCTGGTCTTTGAGCATAATTATCAACATTTAGCAACAAAATAATCAGCAGGAAAAAAACATTTTTTGTCATAGATAGAACATTAAATTTCGCTGTGCAAATTAACAGGGTTTTGGCAGATTTGTTTTTTAGACACCTTTTCAAACTGGTTTATTCCGGTGTTGTAAGAAAATGTTTGCGTGCTTTGACGAAGACATTACTTATCTCCTGCAATTACAATTTCATTCGTCTGTGTGCGAGTATTAAGTTTCTTGTACATTTGCTTTAAAATTTCATTGTTGAGCACATGATCAGTCTTTCAAGATTAAATGCCTCCTGGAAGGTACTTGGCCCTGGGTTAGTTTTTGCCGGTGCTGCCGTCGGTGTTTCTCACCTGGTGCAATCAACAAGGGCGGGCGCAAGCTATGGATTCGGGCTGATCTGGGTACTGATCATTGCTAATATGCTGAAATATCCTTTTATGGAGTTTGGCCCCCGCTATGCCAATGTTACCGGCAAATCGCTGATTGACGGTTACAAAATCATCGGTAACTGGGCTTTAATACTGTACCTGATATTTACCTTCGGAACCATGTTTGCCATACAGGCAGCAGTTACAATTGTCACTGCAGGGATTTTTGCCAGCGTTTTCAATCTGACGCTCTCACCTGTGCTCATTTCAGCTTTCATATTATTTGTTTCGATGATCATACTTGGGTTTGGCCGGTATTCTACTTTGGACAAGATCATTAAAGTGGTTATTGTCACTTTAGCTCTTTCAACCATTATTGCAGTGATTCTTGCCTTGAAGCTTGACTTTTTCGATCATGAAACGGTTTCCGGGCATTTTAACTGGAGTAATCATCTTGATGTCCTTTTCCTCATTGCTTTCGTCGGATGGATGCCTGCACCGATTGACGTTTCGGTTTGGCATTCATTATGGTCAGTAGCTAAAGAGGACCAGATGGGACGCAGGCCAACCCTGCATCAGACACTGACTGATTTTAATATTGGTTACATCGGAGCGGCTCTGTTGGGTGTGGGTTTTCTATTGCTTGGCGCATTGGTGATGTTCGGAACGGGAGAAGAGCTCTCCTCCAATGGCGCAATGTTTTCCCGCCAGTTGATCAGCATGTATACTGCCAGTATTGGATCGTGGGCCTATCCTTTGATTGCCGTTGCTGCCCTCACTACAATGTTTAGCACGGTGATCACTTGTCTGGATGCTTACCCAAGGGTGCTCAGAAAATCAACAGAGTTGTTGTTCAGGCAAAAGTTGCCGATGGAGAAATATAGCCAGTTGTTATACTGGATTTGGATCATGGTAGTGGTAACCGGTACGATAACGCTTCTGGGCTACCTCTCCGGTACCATGCGCTTTATGGTTGATCTGGCAACAACGATTTCGTTTGTTACTGCTCCAGTACTCGCTGTGATTAATTTTAAGGTCATCACGCACAAACATATACCGGATTTTGCCCGCCCAAAACCCTGGCTAAGGGTTTATGCCTGGCTGGGAATTATCTTTCTTTCGGTGTTCAGTGTTGTGTTTATCGTCTGGCAGTTTATTTTGTAATCATCCGGGAATTGAAAAACATGGAAAGCAGAATAAAAGTAGTACTTGAAGACATCACCAAACTGGAGGTTGATGCCATAGTGAATGCCGCCAATCAGTCCCTCCTGGGAGGTGGTGGTGTGGACGGCGCCATTCACCGGGCCGCTGGTCCGAAACTCCTTGAGGAGTGTCGTGGATTGAACGGCTGCGAAACAGGCAATGCAAAAATTACCAAAGGATATTATTTGCCGGCAAAATTTGTGATCCACACTGTCGGGCCAATATGGCGTGGGGGGAATAAAAATGAACATCAGTTGTTGGCAGCATGCTATTCTAAAAGCCTTGAAATTGCCAGTAAAAATGACTGTAACTCAGTTGCATTTCCCAACATCAGTACCGGAATTTACGGATATCCAAAAGAAGAGGCTGCAATCATCGCCGTTGAATCTGTAAAAAATTTCCTTGAAAATAACAGCATCCCTGTTACTGTTTATTTTTGCTGCTTTGATCATGAAAACTATTTGATTTATAAACGATTGATAGATTAACTGAGCTGATCTGTGAAACGACTACCCGCTTTACTTTTTTTATTTTACCTTATCAATTTTTTCAGTGCAAATACACTTTTTGGCCAAATTGAGAAAAAACAGGTAAAAGCTGTCAAAATAGAAAAACCCCCACTGATAGATGGTATTTTAAATGATTCTGTCTGGATGATGGCCAACCCTGCTACAGGGTTTATGCAGTACGAGCCGGTGAATGGTGGTGAAGCCGGCCTTACTACTCAGGTTTATTTCCTTTATGACGATATCGCCATCTACATAGGTGCAATGATGTTCGACAGCAATCCTGACAGTATCCTCACCGAACTTGGTTTCAGGGATTCCTATGAATTGAACGCTGACTACATTTCATTTGAGATCAATCCTTTTAACGACGGAATCAACACGGTGATATTTGGACTATCTGCTTCAGGGATTCAATATGATCTTAAAGTGTCGGATGACGATGACGATATGAGCTGGAATGCCGTATGGAAAAGTGATGTGGCGATTGTTGAAAATGGCTGGTCGGCAGAGGTTATGATTCCTTATTCCGAGTTACGATTCCCTAAAGAGTCATCAGAAAACTGGGGGCTCAATATCTGGCGAAATGTCCGTCGCACCCGCGAAATTCAATCATGGAATTTTGTTGACAAGGAAATTGAAGGAACCACTAAACAGGCTGGTGAACTTACCGGTCTGATCAACATTAAACCACCGCTCCGGCTTTCCTTCACACCCTATGTTTCGGGTTACCTGGAAAAAAACGCTGCTGATCCTGACTGGGGTTACAAACTGAATTATGGCATGGATCTGAAATATGGCATCACCGAAGCTTTCACCCTCGATATGACATTGATCCCCGACTTTGGCCAGGTGCAATCCGATGACCAGGTTTACAACCTCTCACCATTCGAGATTTATTATGACGAAAGACGCCCCTTTTTTACCGAGGGCACTGAGCTTTTTGAAAAGGGGAATGTATTTTATTCAAGAAGAATTGGCAGCATGCCCGAAGGCTATTCATCAGTGAATGATAGTTTGAATGAAGGAGAATACATCAAAGATAATCCGGCCAGTACAAACCTGATCAACGCCACGAAAATATCAGGCCGCACTAATAAAGGGCTGGGTATAGGAGTTTTCAATGCCATTTCGGCCACAACCTACGCAACCCTGAGCGACTCAATGGGAAATACACGCCGTGTGGAAACGCAACCATTTTCGAATTACAATATGTTAGTGCTGGATCAAAACCTGAAAAATAACTCCTACCTGAGTTTCTATAACACCAATGTTTACAAGGGAAAAGATCATTATACCGCCAATGTGAGTGGTACGCAGTTCCTGCTGTTCAATTCTTCTTCCTCTTATTCTGTTTATGGCCGTTTCAATTTGAGCCAGAAATACATACCGAAAGATGATAATGAACTGGGTTTCATGTACAATGTGAAATTAAGTAAAACAAGCGGACAATTCAGGTTTACTTTTTCACAATTTGTTGAGGATGATAAATATGATCCGAACGACTTGGGATACCTGCAGGCAAATAATGAAATCTCCAACAGCCTTGAACTGAACTATAACTTCTACAATCCATTCTGGAAATTGCTCAGGCTTAACAATGAAGTAACTACCTTTTACAAGATGCTTTACAAGCCCCGCGAATACAGCGGGTTTGGTATCGAGGGTAACTCATGGGGTACTTTCCGCAACTACCTTACTCTTGGTATTGATTTTGAAATTAAACCTGTGGATCAATATGATTACTACGAAGCAAGAACTCCGGGACAGCCATTTATCATTCCTCCTCACTGGACCGCTGGGATTTTCCTCTCTCCCGATTACCGCAAACCTTTTATTGTAGATTTTAAATCCGAATATGCACGGGTACCCCAATTAGATTATACTTCATTATCCTTTTCATTTTCCCCGCGATGGCGTGTGAATGACAGGCTTACTTTCAGGTTTACAAGTGAATGGGATAACCAGAATAATGATTATGGCTATGTGACCGATATTGTTAATGATGAAACCCCGGAAATCATTTTTGGCCGCAGGGATTTGGAAAATGTAGAAAATATCTTCCAGACCACCTACATTTTCACCAACAAGATAGCACTTGATTTCCGTTTAAGGCATTACTGGCTCAAAGCCAATTATGAACAGTACTTTCAGCTCGACCCCGAAGGAAATCTCATTACAACCGATTACACCGGCAATAACGATTTCAATTTCAATACCTTCAATATTGATATGATTTTGCGTTGGGAGTTTGCACCAGGAAGCGAAATGGCACTTGCCTGGAAAAATGCAATTCTCACATACAATGACGGAGAAGTGGTTGACAGGTATTTTGAAAACCTGCGCAATACGCTCGATTCACCGGCAGATAACAGTTTTTCGATCAAATTGCTTTATTATCTCGACTATCTTTATTTCAAAAAAAGAACGCATTGAAAATAGAGCTACAGTAAATATTTACCATTCATCTGAAAAAAATCTTGTTCATTTAAAAAGTTGATGTATTTTTGCAGCCGTTTTTAAAAGCGTTCATTCAATAAATGGTCCGGTAGTTCAGTTGGTTAGAATACGTGCCTGTCACGCACGGGGTCGCGGGTTCGAGTCCCGTCCGGACCGCAATTAAAAACAGAAAAGCCTTGTAATTCAAATGATTGCAAGGCTTTTTTTTACAATAGAAATTTTTCATGCCATCTTTTGTTGCTGATGGTTGATTAAAGTTAAAAATTGTCAATGCGAAAAATTGAGTTCGAGAAGGAGAGTTTATCGTGCTAACTGGTTGTAGTGCGTAAGGAATTTGGTGCAACTTTATTTTCCAGAGATTTGGAAAAAATGAGATTAACTACTCAACCGGACATGACTATAAACTATCATCCTCATCATCGTCATCACAATCAATTTCATAATCGTATCGAGTGTATTTTGTCCTTTTATCATACCCAACCACCCGGTAAGGTTTATATCGCTGAGGCTGCCTTGACCTCAAACTCTTGGGTTTTTGTGTTACATTTTTCTCCTGTTTCGGCTAGGAACGCACTTCGACAGGCTCTTTATAGCTGGGTGGTAGGAATAGTATCACATCAAGAATGGTTAGAACAAAAAGGGTTAGAAATAACTTCAAAACAAATTTTTCGAATTTCATTTCTGAGGTGGTTTTGGCGGAATTAATTATTCTGATGAACTACTCAAACCTTTGGAAGTCCCTTTTCATCAATAAACCTCTTTAGCCAAATCAGTAAATCAAAAAGCGCCCAGAGAACTGACATAAATGTATATTTTGAATACTTTTCCTGTATCTCATGGGATGAGGGGTGGCAGACTGCAATTATAGTTTGAATTTGTTGTGAAACATGATCATCTAACAATTTAGTTCCTGAATAGGGTACTTTATCAACTGTTACTGTTAAGCCGGAAAGATATTTTGAACAATTTGTCAGAGCAACTCTTTGTTTTTCAAAATTCATCAAGGCATGTGGGAGCACTTTTTCATCAATCGAGCTGACTTGCCGGAATATTTCCTCAAGCATTATCCGGCATGGGTTGAAAAGAAGATTTTCCGGATTGTCTATTTTGTTACTTTCAAATACTTTAATGATGTTGATAAGGAACTTTTCATGTTTTTTGTTCAGATATTTATCCCCAAAACAACTAAATGGCTCTGGATATTTTACCCTAATTTTATTTTTATCAGAATTCTCAATTTGAAATGTTAGGTACTCAAACATCTCATTTTCCTCTCTGTTCTTTTCAAAAAATGTTGCATCAACAGAATCCTTAACTTCAATGTATTTAGACAATACCACATAGGGAATGTAGCTGCCCGCACCTTTCATTTCACTTAATTCTTTTATTGCTCTACTCACATGCTTCTGATTATCACCTCGACTATCTTTGGTTAACTTACCTTTCCCATCAATAATCACAGCATCGTAACTATCAAAATCTTCATCAAGTTTGGATTTTGCATCTTCCCAATTGTCATAATAATCAAGCTGGAAATTGTTTCCTGCAGCTCTGTCAATCAGTGAATCAGCATATCTGCGGTCGTCATCAACAAATAGAACTTTATAAATTTTTTCCATGCTACTTTATTCTTTTGGTAGTTTAATGACAAAATGAACTTCTGCTTTGGTTGCTTTTTTTTGATCGTCAGTTTTCTGTTCGACATAGAGAGTTTTACCAGGTGGCATTAATTCGATTGTGCCGGAGTGATTCTCGATTACTTTTCCAATGAGAAAGCCGCCAATGCCACTCCCTTTTCTGCTGTCAATTCGCCCTCCAAACTTCAAAAAGTCCACCAGTTGAAAATCTTCGGGAAAAGGTATTCCGTTGTTAATCATATCGAAATAGTAAAAATCATCATCGGAACGTAAATTGAAAACGATTTCTCTTTCAGATGAATTTGGTTCAAAAGCATGTTTCAGTGTATTGAAAATGAAATTTCTAACTACTACGCCAAATTGAAATTTATCTACAAAAATAGTATGACCATTGTCAATAGCCTCAAAGTCATTTACAGTTAGCAAAACATTCACTTTGTGATCTTTCAATTCACTTATCTTATCAATCTCTTCAGTAATGAATTTTTCAAAGCTTTCTTCTGACTTGTTAAAACTTGCTTCTTCAACCTCAATAATTCCTTTGATATTAAGCATCAAATTTTCAATATCTTGAAGATTCATGGACATTCGTCTAAAAACTTCGCTGATTTTCGAACCATTTTCAAAACCGGTTATTGATGCATCCAAATCAATTCCGGTTCGTTCTGCGAAATTTTTCAGGTTTTCGATGTCATTATTTATTCCACCGGTGATATTCCCAATTTCATGTCTGATAAATCCCAAAAGCTCTTTTTCTGATTTTGCAGTGATACCGGCTTTTTGGTCAGACGTTACATCTTCACTTCGCTGGAGTGCCTGCAGCGCCTCTCGTTGGATTTTTACAATTTCTTTTTGCTTTTCAATTGAAGGCAGGGGGATGGTGAGTTTTAAAAAATCATTTTTAGTTAATGTTTGCAACACGACCCCGGTAGAAAACTGTTCAACTTGCTTTTTGAATGATTCGGTACTCAATTGAAAAACCAGGTACTCAATATCAACAATTGCTGTATCAACAACAAATGCGCGAATGCGATTAGGAATCAAAATTGGTCCGTTTTCCTGATTGTAAAAAGTTGGTTTTGGATTGGCGCTTAAACCAGAGATAAGTAGCACCGGATCATTAACTAATCTGAGATTTGCCAGATTATAATTTCTTTTTAGCGCCTTGTAATCAAGGTAAACTTTAGAGAAAGCCTCGTTTAGGTCTCCATTAGTCACAATAGGAGGTGGATCAATCCTATTCCATTCTGAAAGAACTCTTGCTGGTTGTAAAACCCTCTCCAAAGCGACCTGATTTTCCTGTTCAGAAGGCTCACTGACCATATTTCTCTTTGCTGAAAGATTGTAGCTTTCGGCATCAATTTGCTGATAACCGGTTTTTGAATAATTCGAGATTCCATAATCTATGGATGGCTCCATCACTTGATTATCAAATTCGTGGAGTTGCTCCTGAAACTGCATGCCAATCATTTGAATTTTTTCGAATAGTTCCTTATCGTCCAAATCTTCCAATTCTACAAAAGTGATTTGTTCATTCACATTCTTTGAAAGAATAAGCAAACTTGTTTTAATAGCTGTAATGGGGCTAAACAGGTTAGTGGGTAATGAAATTACACCGGCAATGCTTTTCTTATCCAATAAGTACTTTCGTATTTCGATGAAATCGGGCTTGCTGCTGTATAAAACATTCTCAGGAACCAATATGATCGCCCTGCCATTTGTCTGCAAACTGAGGGCGCACTGTTGTATGAATTGAAGCGTAAAATCTTTGGTCTTTACCGGAAAATGATCGTTTGCTTCAGTGTTTGATTGCTTCGAAGTAAAAGGTGGAACGCAAATAGCAAAATCGAATTTGTCCTTTGGAGTTTCATTCCCAAAAGAATCTTGATTTACAAAGTCATCTGTATTGATGTGATTAACAATCAGGTTCATCAATCCCAATAAATAAATCTCTTTATTGATCTCCTCGCCGGCAAAAATGAATGACGAACCCGTTTTCTGAGCCAATAGTGCCGGAATGGTTGCAAATCCGGTTGCAGGGTTGTATACGCGAGTGGTTTTGTTGATTTGATTTCCAATCATCTCACAAATCAAATTACTTACGATTTCAGGTGTGTAGAACTCCCCCGCTTTTTCAACTTGTTGCTTAGCCATTTTGTAAATCAACTCTTTGAAAAATGCGCCAAACTCCTTTTTTGAAACCTTCTGTTCACTTAAATCGGTGTTTAGGTAGTCGTCAGAAAAAAGAACCGATTGATTTTTTTCAATGATTTCTGTGAAAGTTTTGATCAAACCATCCACTTTAAGCGAAAAAGGCCCATCACTGCTTTGCAGGGCAATGAGAAAATGAACCAACCCTTCACCATCAAATGAAATATCTGCAAAACCAATATTAAGTTGTTTTTCTGCCAGATCGGGGTTGTCGAACATCCTTTTAAAAAGGAACAAAGTAGGCAGCAGCAATTGAAAATTGTTTTCGCTAAAACCGGACTGATAAAACAAATGTATTAAGTCATCACGGATATCGGTGGCAATGGTTATCAAATCTTTTTCCTTGACAACGATTCGGGCAATTCTTCCATCATTTGTCGTATAAAACAGGTTTTGATAATGACGCACACGCAAAGGGATCTGAAAGGCAGGCACCGGCATCCCATCTCCCCTCTGATAAAGGTTGTGCTTATTTATCTCATCGGCGATTTCAGCGGCGGTCATGGGACGGTCGAAGCGGCGCAAAACATCAGTTATGGCTTCATGAAGCGTTCGAGTCTTTTGCCGGAACGAAATTGATGGTTTTTCAGCCAGCACGGGAGAAGGAATCTCACCGATGCCGGTTTTTGATGTTGAGAAAGCTTTGTTTCGGAGGCAAATCTGACCATCCATCTTAGTGAAAAGCGCCGCATAATTTTTCACCCGCGCATGTATCTGCGAGGTTGGTACAGGATTTCCGTCACCGCGTTGATATAACTTTAACCTGTTTACCTTGTCTGCAATCTCTGAGGCTGTCATGCAACAGCCGCTCTCCGTGAGTACTTTTTGGATGGCTTCGTGTAAAGTCATGGTTTATCCCCTGATTTTAGTTTTTAAAAATGATTCGATCTCCTGCAGCATATTCCGATCCAATGCATTTGCAAGCGTGGTAGTCCCGAAATTTGTTTTCACTTCATCATAGATTGACAGGCGGTAAACCGGAATTTGAGTTGCCATCCCGTAAATGTCACGGCAAAAATCGTAAAAAGCCCTTTGTTTCCACCTGGGAGAGCCTTTGCCGGTTAGTTCGCCATTTGGGCCTGCTGTTCCAAATTGTCCCTCTGTGGAGCTATTTGCCCAATACCCGCCCCTGGCCGCTTTTTTCAGGCAAATGTTTTCAAATTTATCGCAGAAAATACGGTAGCTGGCCACATTAAACATTTTCAAGTCTTTGTATATAGCCGAGTCAAGAGTTTGTTTCCTGTAGCGGTTGAAATGTTGCTCTTCATCCAGTTCGATAACAAAATGGGGTGTTACAATATCCCAGCCGCCAAAGCGGAATGGAATTTCACTGAGGATACCTCCAAGTGAACGGTAAACCCTCATTAGCTCTTCATGATGCTCTCCAAGCACATTAATGTTAACTGAATTGGCATAACCAATACCATAGATTTGCTCAACGATTGCTTTTAAGGTGGTCTCTTTTTGTTTCATTGTTTTTGAGTTTTGATACGGCTGCAAAACTCAGTTGTATCTATGCACTCTATCTGCACAGCTAAAAATATTTTTTGATCAGGTTTTCTGCCTTTGTAATTACAGCTTGCTTAAGTTGTTCTGGATCAATTATTTTCAACCCATCTCCAAATGAAAATAAAAGTGTTGTCAACTCAAAATTGATAATAACTTCCAGTTGAATGCGTACAAATTCACCTGCCCTTTCAATGACTTTTTGCGAACCGTGAAGGGGTTTTGTTTCGATGTAAGGCCAAACATCTTTATTGATTTCCAGGATGACAACTTCAGGTGTATCTCCCAAATCTGAGCTAACGCCGACCATATCTTCGAAATACTCTTCAAAATCAATGGTATCATTCTCAATGTATTGATCGTTGGTTTCTTCGGCTTCGATTATTCTGTCGAGTGCGAAGTTTGAAATTGCTTCGTAATCCTGGTTAAAACCAAAGACAAACCAACGTCTGTTATACTGCTTGAGATAGTATGGATGAAAAAGGGCATTTGTTGGCTCAAGCTGTTTAAAACCCTGATAAGTAAGGCGCAAAGCACGTTGATTCAAAATGGCATTGAATACTGTACCAAAAAAATCCAATCCTTTCAGGTATGGATTCTGCTCAAAGCCAACAAATGAGTTTGAATCGCCTTTAAAATGAAAAACCTCCTTTAATCTGATTTGGACTTCCTCAATCCAATTGAAATGAGGCATTCCTTTAAACCTTGTAAGAATTGACAATGTCTCGGTGATTTGTGAGGCTTCAGCCGGGGTTAATGCTTGTTTATTTATCGAGAAAGATTTGTCTGTATATCTGTAATATTTCATCTTTCCATCTGGAATTCTTTCGAGCGGAATTGCCCATCCCTGCGAGCTTTCCATGAATCTGATATCTTCAAAAATTTGTCTTTGTTTGACTCCATCCTCAATTCCTGTGAACTCGTACAGTGCATCCCTACAAGCCGCAACCAGGTCTTCGATAAAAAACTTTCTTCCGAAATTACTGAAACACCTATCCAGTGCCTGATATCTGATTGTTGCGTGCTTATTGGTTGCCATCAATTATTGTATAATAATTCAATTCAAACAAAACATTCATAGATTGTTAGTATTTATTATTTTGTTTCGCATTTGGGTTATTATTCAGTATTTCTCCCTTCCCATCGCTTCGAATCCCCCCACTCGTTATAAGCAATTTTGTTCTTTGCCAGGCTGATCCGCATTTCAAGACAAGATTTGCAATCGGCAGGACTTTCGTCAGTGCAGGGTTTGTTGTCGTAAAGTTTGTACTGATCGCGGTAGTTGCAAGGCGTGATGTTGGGCATGATCACGTTGGCGCCGATCATCACCGCCTTTTCTCGTCCGATTTTGTCGATGGATTGCAGGGCTGTGGCAGCGGCAATATTGATGTCTTTCATCATGATTCTCAAAACGGCAATCATCTTCAGCGCCAGGTCAAAGCGCTTCTCCAAAGGTAACAGCAGATGCCGGAATTGGTAAAGTGGCGTGTCGGCATGTTCGAGATAAGGTCCCATACCCACCATGTCGATATCGAATGTTTTCATCCAGAGAAGATCATCGGCAAGGTCTTCATAAGTTTGGAACGGCAGGCCGATCATCACACCGGTACCGACCTGAAAACCGGTATCTTTCAGGTAGTAAAGGCTTTTCAGGCGATTGTCAAAAGAGTGAAGTTCGTTGTTTGGATGTAATTTGTTGTAAAGCTCCCTGTTCGATGATTCGATGCGGAGTAAATACCTGGTAGCTCCATGATCCATCCATTGCTGGTAAGTCCCTTTTTCCTGCTCGCCGCACGACAAGGTTATCCGGAGTTTGTTATCCGTTGCCTGGTGAATTTTATCCAGGAGCTTAGTAATACGATGGGTAACTTTCCGGCTTTTAAGTTCTCCGGATTGCAGTACGATTGATCCATAGCGGTTGTCGAGGGCAAATTTTGCAGCCCCGACAATTTCTTCATCAGTCAGATTGTATCTTACCGCTCTGCGGTTTGACTTCCGGATGCCACAATAGCAGCAGTTTTTTGAGCAGATATTAGAAAACTCAATTAATCCGCGGAAATAGACTTTATCCTGAACATATTCCCGTTTGACAGCTGCCGATTTCTCGAACAGTAACTTTTTTTCTTCACCTTCAAGTTGAAGGAGTTCAATAATATCATCCCTCGAGAGTTCAGAAAGTTTTAGTATTGCTTTAGTTGTTAACATGAGAAGGGAAAAATTTTAAAGTTTTAGCATGCAAAGATAATGCTTTAAAAAGCTTGACAGCTCAAGGCATTCTCTTGAGTTTTTGTAAAAAATATGACCATCATCAATGCTCCAAAATCAGGTATTTATTCACTCTCGAAATGTTTGCAGGTGAACCAAAAAGGTAAAGCATATCGTCGGGCTCAATCGTTAAAGAAGGATCAATGTAGGTGATATATCTGTTTTTCCTTCTTATGGCCAGTACCGTGACGTTATAGTGGCTCTTTAATCCGCTTTCAAAGATTGTTTTTCCGACAATCTTATTGTCTTCCTGCTGCACCTCCAGGGAGGCAATCACCATATCAGGAATTTGCAATTGCAATGGTGAATGAAAGTGTTTTTCACCTCCGGCTTTTAAAAGGAGTTCATAGTTATGTGCCCTGATGTTGGTGACAAAAGATTGAATCTGATCAAAAGGGATTAAGTAACGGGTGAGCACTCTGGTGAAAATTTCGATGGAGGTTTCAAATTCTTCCGGGATTACTTCATCTGCGCCTAAGCGGAGTGTTTCCTCAATATCCTTTACTGAGCGCGTTCTGACAATAATATGAGCAGTTTCTGTGCTTTCACGAACAGTGGAAATAATCTTCTTTGCTTCTTCGGCATCTGAGATAGCGATTACCACTACCCTGGCATCATGGATGTTGACCTGTGCGAGGATATGCTGACTGGATGCATCACCAAAAACAACCAGGTGATTTTCATTTTTTGCCTTCCCGAAAGCTTCCTGATCAAGTTCGACGATTACCTGCGGGATTCCGGCCTGGCGCGCAGTGCGTGCTACATTTTGACCATTCAGTCCGAACCCTACAATTACCAGGTGATCGTGTAAATTTGTCGGTATCTCAGGAGGCAACTGCTTTTTGCTCTTCTGAAACTTTGTTAAACGGGCACGAACCCTTTCCGGTAAAGCAGCCCTGACCATCAGGTCGGAGAGGATCTCAGAGTAGCCAATCAGAAAAGGTGTTATCGCCATGGTGAGTATTGAGATGACCAGAAAGCTTTGATAGACATCATGGGTAATCAGATCATTCCGAATCCCGATGGTTGAAAGCAAGAATGAAAACTCACCCACCTGAAAAAGTGTGAAAGCCGCAATGAATGCCGTCCGGACAGTATATTTTTTAATTATAACGGTGAGCACAATAATGATCATTTTAAGTAAAATAACCCCGGTTGTTAAAAGCAACAGCAACCAAAGATTGTCAAAAAAGTATTGCAAATCAAGCAGCATCCCGACGGAGACAAAAAAGAAGCTGATAAATATTTCGCGGAACGGCAAAATGTTGGCAGTTGCCTGATGACTGTAATCCGACTCGGAAATGATCAATCCTGCGAAAAATGCTCCCAGGGCCAGGGACAGGCCGACGGAAGAGGTAAGCCAGGCGGTTGCAAAGCATAAAACTACCGTAGTGAGGATGAACAATTCCTGACTTCGGCTTTTCACAACATAGAATAAGATTTTTGGCACTACAAACCTGGCAAGTATAAACAGGAGACCAACAACAAGTATAAATTTTCCAAGCATTAATATCAGCGCTGGAAATGGGTCGCCGCCATTTCCTGCAAGTAGCGGGGTTATCAGGATCATTGGTACAACAATAAGATCCTGAAATATCAGGATACCCATTGCAATCCTACCTTGTGGAGTTTTCAACTGCCCGCGTTCCCCCAGCATTTTAAGCACGATGGCTGTGCTGCTTAACGATATCAGGAATCCCATAAAGATGGCCTGTTCTGGCGGCAATCCAAGCCAGTAAGCCCCAAAAGCAGTCAACAGGATGGTACCTCCCACCTGAAGTGAACCTCCGATCAAAACAGTGTTTTTGATTTTAACCAGTCCTTGGAGCGAAAATTCGATCCCAATCACAAATAATAGGAAAATGATGCCCGTTTCGGCAAGTATCTCAACTTCGTGAGAGGCTTTGATTAAGCTAAGTCCATAAGGGCCGGCAACAATTCCTGTTATCAGAAATCCCAGGATGGAAGGCATTTTAAAACGCTGGAAAAGTAAAATGATCAGGACTGAAAGCCCTAAGATAATCACTACCTCTTTTAATATCGGTAACTCCATTCAGCTTATTGATTTGATGATGGGTGGCAGCATGCACAATTGCGACCCAAAGTATTTCTCATAAAAGTATGATGGCAGCAAATGTATCAAAATTTCCCCACAACAAAAAACTCCGGCCGCAATCACGACCGGAGTCCATCAAGAAGGTGTTTAATCTAAAAAACGAATACTACTTTGTCAACTTCAGCTTGTGAACTTCGCTCGATCCATCGGTGGATTTCCAGGATTGGCTTTTCCTTTTATTTTCCATCACGATCCATGTTTTTGAAAATTCGGAATCTTCACCCTCGATAGTAACTATGTTTTCCTCCAGGGTCCAGGTAAAGGGCAGTTTATCTTCCATCAGAATTCCCATAATAGAATAGCTGATGTCTTTTGTTCCATTTCCGCTTTTTTCAAAGGTAATGGTGCCGATATTTGAAAGCACTGCCCCTTGTTTACCCTTTGTACTCTCTTCGTAGCTTGCGATGTTCCAAGTTCCGATAATCTTTTCCGAGCATGATGCCAGTGAAACCAGAATCATAAGCACAGCTGCAACTTTTAGTGTTTTTGTCATAATTATTGATTTTTTTACAAAGTAAATGCAAATTTTCTAACCCTTATTTAAAAGAACAAGACAATCTCACTTCATTTTTGTCCTAACTTCCTCAAATTCCTCCCCGGGCATACGGTGCAGCCTTTTGGTCGGTGAATTGGTTTTTGATAAATTTGAAATACCCTGTCATGGCAATCATGGCAGCATTATCGGTTGTAAACTGGAATTGTGGAATGTAGGTGTTCCAGTTCCAGGTTTGTCGTGCATCAATCAAAGCTTTACGCAGCCCTGAATTAGCTGATACTCCGCCGGCAATCGCCACCTCGCTGATATGATAGTAGTCGGCTGCCATCTTAAGTTTTTTCATCAGGATTCTTATGATTGTAGCTTGCAGCGAAGCACTCAGGTGGTGTTTATTTTGTTCGATAAAATCCGGATTTGTTTTCAGTTGGTCTCTTAAAAAGTAGAGAAACGAAGTTTTCAACCCGCTGAAGCTGTAGTTGTATCCAGCAACCTGTGGTTCGGGAAAGTGAAATATCTCCGGATCGCCTTCCTGAGACAGTTTATCCACGACAGGGCCTCCGGGGTAGGGCAGACTCATTATTTTAGCGGCTTTGTCGAAGGTTTCTCCGGCAGCGTCGTCAATGGTCTGACCAATAATCTCCATATCAAAATGATCTCTGACTACTACGATTTGTGTATGCCCTCCTGATACCGTCAGGCAGAGAAAAGGGAATTCAGGGTCTTTTTTTATTTCACCGGGCAAATGGATGAAATGAGCCAGGATGTGAGCCATCATATGATCCACTTCAATGAGCGGAATATCCAGCCCGAGCGAAAATGCCTTGGCGAACGAGGTACCGACAAGCAATGAACCAAGGAGTCCCGGGCCACGTGTGAAAGCAACGGCATCAATCTCATTTTTTGAGATTCCTGCCACCGACAGGGCTTCATGAATCACCGGAATGATGTTTTGCTGATGTGCCCGGGAAGCAAGTTCGGGTACCACACCGCCAAATTTCTGATGAACGTTCTGATTGGCGGTGACGTTTGACAGTACAACATTGTTGCGCAGGACAGCCGCCGAGGTGTCGTCGCAGGAGGATTCAATTCCAAGGATTATTGCCATACAAATGAGTGAATTTTTTGCAAAAATACGGATTAATCATCATCGCGCCGGGCTGATTCAAGAACGGCCTCATCATTGGTCTTATCCTCATTTGAATCTGAGGTGTTTCCCCTTTTAGACGAATCCCCGAAAAGGTCGCCAAAACGTTCGAATTCGCGACGATAAAACACGCCGACACCCTGGGTGTAGGGAGCATTGTTCTCGATAATGGACAGGTTGTTCGTGCGATTAAAGGCTTTTACCCTGAACCGGCCATCCTGTGTGATTTTATATTCCACGCTGATATCACCGACAACACTGCTTGTATTTTGTGCTGCTGAGGTTCCTCTCACTCCGAAATTACCATCGATCAAAAGCCTGTCGTTAAAAAGTTGTGTACGAAGTGCCACCTCAATCTCCTCTTCGGTGAGTTGGGAACCGGGCTGGTATTTGATGCCGATGTCGAAATCTTTACTGATTTTTGAGAGCATATTGCTCAACTGGTTGGAAAGCAACTTAAAGCTGGTGGCGCCTATATTTGGGCTGCTTGAAGTATAGCTGAAACTGTTAAGCAGCAAAAGTGAAAGAATTTGCTGGCTCATCACCGATTGGTCTGTAGTGTCAAGGGAGGCAAAAATGATCTCCTTGGTACTTTCGGGAACATTTACAAAATCCATCGAAAAACGTATGTCGGGATTAAAGAGATCGTTCTGAAGGTTAATGACGCACAACACCTCCACACGTGTATTGTAAATGGCCGATGAATCTGTTTGAAACTGCAACCCTGCCAGGCTGGTTTTTACACTATGAACGGCCTGGATGTTAACTTCTGCTTCATAAGGATCGCCTCTCCAGCTGATTTTGCTACCCTGGTTGATTTGAAAATCGCGGCCAATAAGATTTTCAAAAGTGAACCTGAATGTTCCTTTTGAAATTTCGTAATCGCCGTAAATGAAGAAATCGCCCCGCTTATTGATGTTCAGAAAGATATTTCCGGTCCCAACCCCTTCGATGTTACCGATGGTATTGGGAAGGAATATCTCAATTTCGGCATTTTGCGTAACATCCAAATCCAGGTTGATTTCCAGTCCTTTCAGGTTCACATTGTAGGCATTTTCAGTTTTTTCTTCATTTTCGCCCGTATTTCTGAAAATGATGAACTCGTTTTCCGAAACGCTGATCCCTGAGTTGATCGGAATTTTGATTTCTGTTCCATTGTCAGTGCGGGCAATGATGTTCATCATCAGGTCATCAATCGGCCCTTTCAGTGTAAAAACTCCTGAGGCTATGGCATTTCCGAAAAACAGATCGTTATCCTGAGAAGTAGTATTCAATACTTTGAAATTGTCGTGCGAGATGGTCAGGTCGAGTTCAAAATCCCTGAAATAGTTATGCCGGATGTTGCCGTAACAGGTGGCAGTTTTCCCTCTCATATCATTTAAGGTCAGGGCATTAAGGTTAACAAAATTCTCTTGTATGTCAACTGTACCGGATAACGAATAGTAAGTATTCAGGTAGTTGATCAGGAATTGAGTACGCATAAGACTTAGTTTGCCATCGAACACAGGTTTGTCGTATGTACCTCCTATTTTCAGGTTTCCACTTGCAAGGCTTTCCCGGTTAATCTTCGCATAATCTTTAATAAATGGATTAAAAAGTTGAATGCCAAGATTGTTTAACCGGGCATCCAAATCAAAGTTTATATCATCCCTTGTAGGGTAATATTTGCCTGAAAGTGATAACACCTGCCCAATTCCGACATTTCCTTTTTTATTGATCTGAAGTTCAACCGACAATGCACGCTCAGGGTCATTCCACCAGGTGTCCAGGTTGAGAACACCCAGTTCTTCCCCGTTAAGGAAAAGATCATTCAGGTTGATATCAATGATGAAATTGGGTTTTCCGAATAAGCCGGTGATGGTGGCGGCGCCATTCAGAATTCCATCTACATCCAGTTGTGTCGTGGTTAGCAGTTGATCAAAGTTATTGATGTTGATTTGCTGAAAAACCAGTTTGAGGCTGTCTGTTTCACTTTTCGACAGGGCGCCTTCGATCCCTAGTTTCGAACTGTTGCTGTAAAAATCTACATCATGAAAGACCAACACTCCCTGGTCAATCAGGATAGAATTCCCGGGTACGATATTCCATTTCTGGTTGTCAATCAACATGCTTAATTGTGACAAATGGTTTTTTAGCCGGTTGACATCTTCAATCACCACCATGCCAAGTATGTCCCCGGTATTTCTTTGTTCATTTGACAGATCATTCCAGGTTAAATCATAATAGAGTGAATCCGCGTGGAACTGAGTGATAAATTTCAGGCTGTCAATTCCAATTCCGTTTGGCGTTTGCCTGGTGGGTTCACTAAACAGTACTTTTTGTGCCGTAATGTCGAGGTAAAAAAGGCTGTCATCTGATGAGGTTGCAATCCTTCCATCAATAAATCTGGCTGATGAAAAAACCAGATAATCGGTACAAAACTCAAGATCAAATTTTTTATCCCCTGAATGAAATAGCCCTTGCAATATGGATTTTGGGGCAATGGATATGTTGGGGAGAAACAGATCTGTCAAAGGATCTATGTTTTTAAACCCAACCCAAAAATCGATTACCTGGGTTGATCCATTTATGGTAATGTTATTTATTACCTGAGGGAGAATGTCTGAATAGTTCCTGACGTAATTTGCCACAGCACCGGGTATTGAAGAAAATTGGTATTCCCCCTGGAAACTGGCATCTAACATATCCGAAACGATATTGAGTGAACGGATGCCATCGTTGGCTGTGGAAGTGGTGATGATCAGGCTATCGAGCGACAGTACCTGGCCGCCCTCAGTGTAAAGGGTGCTGTCAACCCGCATTCTTCCTGATATTTCATCCAGTCTTATTCCTGTGAAATTGATATCGAGATGTGTTGCCAGTGTTGAAATGGAGTTCCGTTCTGATAATTTCAGCCTGAACAAGTCAGCATGACGGATGTTGGCTTTGAAATTAAAGACCGGGTTCTGCTGGTTCAGGTCAACCAGTCCGTTGAACGAAAAGTCGAGGTTATCATCTTGCATTGCCAAAAAACCCTCAAACATTTGCTGGTTGAAATTCCCGTCAATACTGATGTTTTTATAATCATACCCTTTTATATTCAATGATGTAATCGCCCCATTGGTTGTCAGGTCGATGGTTTTTTGAGTAATTCCCTTCCCGTCAACATCAAGGTAAAAACTGGATTCACCTAAGATTGTTTCCATTCCCAGAAGTTTTCCGATATTGAACCGTTGAGCCTTGAGCGTTCCGGTGTAGGCAATATCGTTTTGCGCACCCGTTGTCCTGACAGTTAAGTCAGTGCCTATTTGGCCGAGTTTACTTTTTATATTCAATCGTGAAATAAAACTGTTGTAAAAACCGGTGTAGGTCCCTGAAACGTTAATTACACCGGCCGTCGTCAAGAGTTCGGGTATAGGTATGGCGCCGCTATCGCCCGGCAATGCAAATGACCGGACATCAAAGGCATCGGTGGTAAATCGCTCGATGTCGGCAACAACAAATGTTTTGAATATATCCGGCAATCCGGCCATTTCAACCGACCCTCTGAAAACAGTGTTCTTTCCATAACTTACATCCAGGTGTTCACCATGAAGGTCAGCCACTGTTCCCGTTATCTTGCCACTCAGATTTATAAAATCTGTCATCGTGAACATCACCGGGGCAAAATAGCCTATATTGCTCATATCGAGTGTGGTCGGACGAAAGTTGCCATGCATTTTAACCTGGTTTATGAAGTCGTTAAAAGCCAGCATATTTTCGTATTCAAACAGCAAATCGAGGTCGAGACTTGAGTTGTTGACTTCAGCCTTCATCTTCTCAACCGATAGTTCAACCGGACTAAACCTGACAATCCCTGAAAATGATTTTAAATCGAATCCGCTTCTTTCAGTGAAATTTATATTTTTAATCCCGACGCTTATCGTATCTCTGTCAATAACAAGGTCGTTGGCCTTAACCCGGATACCAACCAGTTCAACATTATCAAAGTCAACTCCTGCATAGCTTTCATATTTCCTGGTTTCGTTCAGGTAAGAAAAAGCAGCATCCTCAACTTCCAGGTTTTTAACCTTCAATTTCCATGGATTTGCCTTTTTGTTTACCGATAATGAATCTTCCGTTTTTGATTGGAAATTTTGCAGGAAATAGGCCAGGTTGTTCAGTTCATCCTCCTGATGTTTGTGGAGGCGGAACGCTGATTGTTTAATGCTCACACTCCTAAAGGTGATCGTTCGGTTTTTTCTGTTTATCCCCGAAAGGAAAAACTCAAGCCTGCCAACTTCCAACATGATGTCGCCATGTTCATCATAGATGTTTAAATTCCGAAGCAGGAAAGCACCCTTGTAGCTCAGGCTGATTTCACTGACGCTGACTTCTGTGCCAATCCATCGGGTAAGCCAGGCAGCGGCATATCTTGAAGTCAACGTTTGCACCTGGGGGTTACTTAAAAGCAGTATAGTTACCAACTGAAAAGAAAACAGTAAGGTAAAAAGATAAACGATGCTATGAAAAATGCGTTTTAAGATAACTGTCCGGATTTGATGAGTGAATTAAAATAACCACAACTGATGCCAACTTCCAGGCGATTTCAGAATTAATAACAACTTTTTTGCAAAAATATGATTGTTTATGGTAAATTCGCAGATTGTTTTCAGACGAAATTGACCTTGACGGGTTTTTTTTAACAAAATTCATTAAAAGCCTCATTTTATGAAAATTACAACACGCTTTTCGGTTATGCTGAATCAATTTGCTTTTACCCTGGTTCTGGGTTTGGCTTTCAACACAATGGCCTTTTCGCAAATCACCATCACCAGCAACGATATGCCATCGCCCAACGACACCGTGAGGAAAAGCCAGGCGCTCACTACCGGAGGAATTGATTATACAGTTACCGGGACCAATCATGTGTGGGATTTTTCCACCCTGGAACCATTAACCCAGACCGTCGATACCTTTGTTACGGTAAATTCGGTGCCCTTTCTTTACCAGTTGGTGTTTATCCCGAATATTGTGGCCAATGTTGCGCAAAAGTTCAGTGAGATTGATACCATTCCTGATCTTCCGATCACCGATCCTTTCCGGTTTTTTAGAAAAACCACAAACACATACAACGATGTTGGATACGCTATATCAGTGAGTGGCATTCCCATTCCTGTGCGTCTTAACCCTGCTGATGTCATTTACAAACTACCCCTGGCCTATGGCAACCTCGATTCGAGCAATGCAAGCGGCCAGTTGGGAGTTCCGGGATTTGGGTACATCGGTATTCAGCGAAAGCGGGTTAACCAGGTGGACGGTTGGGGTTCTCTAACCACCCCTTTCGGTACTTATGACGTATTGAGGCTGAAGTCAACAGTTTACGAAACCGATTCCATTTATCTCGATACATTGAATTTCGGGACTACAATCGAACGAACCTATATCGAATACAAGTGGCTGGCCAACGGGCATAAGGCGCCGCTGTTGCAGGTAACTGAGGAAGGGCCTCTGGTTCAGGTAGCTTACAAAGACTACATCCTCGACCCAACGGTGAGCGTCGGCCATGCAATGCTACCCGAAGCCAGTATTTCCATCTCACCAAACCCGTTTACGGATTATGCTGTAGTAAGTGTCATTATTGAAAGATCATCGAAAATCACTATTTCGTTAGTCAACCTGACCGGCGTAGAAGTTTACACAGTCTATGACGGGCAACTGCCTGAAGGAAAGCATTTTTTCACCTTGAATGTTGCTGGGAAAGGCCTGCCGAAAGCCACTTACCTTCTTAATGTGGAAAACGACGGAATATCGACCTACAGGAAAGTTATTATTCATTAACCAATGAACACTGCAACCCCTAAAAGCTTTGTTGTTTATAAGTCCTCCGCTGGTTCTGGCAAGACCTACACCCTTGTCAGGGAGTACATCCGCCTGGTCATAAACAATCCTGAACGTTATTCAAACATCCTGGCCATCACCTTCACCAACAAGGCGGCCAATGAGATGAAGAGCAGGATATTGAGTAATCTAAGGGGTCTCTCTGTGTGCACGGAACCGGGCATTGATGTTGATACTGCCCGGCTGGCTGACAGTTTAGGCAAGTCTTTAAACCTTGATTACAGCCAGGTTGCTTGGCGAGCCAATATGGCTCTCACACTCATCCTTCATAATTACTCTAACTTTGCCGTTAGCACCATCGACAGCTTTGTGCATCGCCTTGTAAGGGTGTTTGCCAAAGATCTGAGACTGCCTGTCAACTTCGAAGTAGAGTTGGACGCCGATAAACTGATTACCAAATCCATCGACCTGCTCATCAGCAAGGTAGGAACCGACCCCGATCTCACCAACGCCCTGGTCAGGTTTATCGAAAGCAAAATGGATGACGAGAAAAGCTGGAACATCGAAAAAGAGTTGAAGAAGTTTACCAAAAATCTCCTGCAAGAGAGCAGCTTTGAAGCCTTAAAGCGGCTTCGCGGACTGTCGGTTGCCGAATACATCGACATCAGCAAACGGCTTTCAGTAATCAGGTACAAATTCGAGGACCAGCTTTATCAAATTGCCTGCAAAGCCATTGACCTGATTAAAAGTAACAATATTGGACAGGATGCATTTTATCATGGAAGCCAGGGGATTTCAGCGTATCTCGCAAAACTGGCAAACCGGAATTTTTCCGCAATCAGTCCAAATTCTCATGTACTTAACACAATCAGGGATAATAAATGGACAAGCAGTAAATGTTCTGCTTCTGAAGCCCAGGCCATTCAATTCATCAAACCTGAATTATCCGGTTTAATGCAAACTATTTTTCAGCATCTCGAAAATGGTTTTGAGGAATACATCCTGAGCAAGCTCGTCCATCAGAATATCTACCTGGTTGCGGTGCTATCGGAGATCGAAAAGGTGATGGAGGAATTTCGGCAGAATGAGAATATTGTTCATATTTCGGAATTCAACAAACGCATAGCAGCGATTGTACAAAAAGAGGCCATTCCTTTCATTTACGAACGAATTGGCGAAAAATACCGTCATTACCTGCTGGACGAGTTCCAGGACACCTCGTTGCTCCAGTGGCAGAACCTTGTTCCACTGCTCGAAAACTCGCTGAGCGCCAACCACTTCAATATGATTGTCGGTGATGGAAAACAGGCCATTTACCGATGGCGTAATGGCGAAGTGGAGCAGTTTGCAGTACTTCCAAAAATATTAAACCGGGGAAATGATTCGCTATCGGTCGCAAGAGAAAATCTGTTTGTCAATCAATATCGTTCCGAAAACCTCAATGTCAACTACCGTTCAGGCGCTGAGATCATAAATTTCAACAACCGGTTTTTTGAATTTACCAGGCAACAGCTTGCCGAAGGTTTTCAACCCATCTACGCTGATATTAAGCAGGAGCATGATCCAAATAAAACCGGCGGATACATCCACATCGAATTTTTAAGCGCAACTGGCCTGAATAAAGAGGAGTATGAACAGAAAATGCTTGACCGGGTGCTTGATCTTGTCCAAAAGAATTTGCAGTACTACACCCCTGAAAGCATTGCAATTCTCACCCGGACAAAAGCACAGGGAAGCATGACTGCCAGGCATCTGATGCAAAACGGTATTAGTGTGGTTTCGTCTGAAGTGTTGCTGCTGTCGGCAAGTCCGGAGGTTCTTTTTATGATCTCTTTGCTGCAATACCTGCTCGTTCCGGATAACAAAATCGCGCTGGCTGAAGTCCTGACATATCTGGTGCAACAGCAGAAAGTTAAAGATGATGGATTGGATGCGATTTTTCAACAATGTAAGGAGTTAAACCAGGAAAACCCGGCAGCCAAGCCGGTTGAACAAATCCTCAGGGAAAACGGGATTTTTTTTCATAGGGAACTGCTTTATTCACTCCCGCTTCCAGAGTTTTTCGAGGAGCTAATCAACGCTTTCGGACTGGATCAAAATGGAAACGATCCTTTCATCCAGTTCTTCATCGACCTGGTTTATGACTATAATTCCACTTACAACGACTCCGCTTCGGAGTTTCTGACCTTTTGGAATGATTCCGGTTGCGCTAAATCCATCATCATCCCTGAAGCTACACCTTCGGTGCGCATCATGACGATCCACAAGGCAAAGGGACTACAATTCCCGGTTGTTATTTACCCTTTTGCCATCGAACGATCACAACTCTCGACAAATGAGGCCTGGATTGAAACTAAGTTTAAAACGATTCCGGAACTTGAAATGGCGCTGATCGGACTTAACAAAGAACTTGAGAAAACATCATTTGGCATTATCTACCAGCATGAGTCGGACAAATCTTTTCTCGATACCCTCAACCTGCTTTATGTGACCATGACCCGGCCGAAAGAGCGACTTTACATTTTATCAAAGGATAAAACAAATGAAAAAGGCGAATGGAAAATTTCCAGCTCATTTCCGGATGTAGCCGACCTGCTGCATGAATACTTAGAAAAGGAGAATTTAAAACCTGATGAAAGAGGGGTTTACTGCGCGGGTAAGGAAAATTCACCACCTATGCGTTCAAAGGCTGAAGTGATCAACCTGGAATCAGTCCATGCGGGATACAATGCAGGTAAGTGGAGAAGAAAAATCCTGCTGCACCGGGAAGCAGCCAGGATATGGAAAACAGATAAGCAGGACGAAAGCCGTGAAAAGGGGCTGCTTCTGCACTACATCATGTCGCAGCTCAACACCAGGAAAGACCTTGATCTTGTTTTATCCTCCTTCGAAAGCAATGGCCTCCTCGGAAGCAGTCAAATAGCAGGATTGAGGGCAGAAATCGAAAAGGTGATGGCCAGGCCGGAGATCAGCAGCTATTTTGACGATGGCAACCGGGTTTTTAACGAAAAAGAAATCCTGTTGCAGGATGGCACTATAATGCGGCCTGACCGGGTGGTTTTCACCCCTGAAAAAGTGGTGGTGATGGACTATAAAACCGGGAAGAAAAACCCATCTCACCTGCTGCAGCTGCAGCGATACGCCGAAGCATTAAGCCAAATGGGATATAGAAATATTGAGCAACAAATCGTTTACCTTGATCCGGGATTACATGAGTAAAAAGGTAATCGGATAAAAGTTTTTTTACCGGAAAATTGTTTTTAAGTGTTTTTTTAATCTACTTTTGAAGTGCAAAACCGTTTCTCCATGAACGACGACCAAATAAAACTGATTGCCGCCGAGTTGAACCTGCAGCCTCGCCAGGTGAAGAGCACATTGCTACTGCTTGAACAGGGAGCAACGATCCCCTTTGTAGCAAGATATCGCAAGGAGATTACCGGCGGACTCAATGAGGAGCAAATCGCGGGAATCCGCGACCGGCATGAAAAACTGGCTGAGATTGCCAAACGACGCGAAAGTATCATCAACACCCTGAAGGAAACCGATCAACTGACCTCAGAACTGGAACAGCAGTTGTTTAAAGCCATGACCATGGCCGAACTGGAAGACATATACCTGCCATACAGGCCAAAACGAAAGACCCGCGCCAGCGTTGCACGCGACAAGGGGCTGGAACCTTTGGCCAAACTGATCATGCGTCAGCAGCATGGCGACATCGAAAGCATTGCCCGCAGATACGTGATCCCGGAAAATGGTGTCGAAACAGTTGAAGATGCATTGGCCGGAGCGCGCGACATCATTGCTGAATGGGTGAATGAAAATCGGCTTGCCCGCGAACGGTTGAGAATACTTTACCAACGCAAAGCCACCATTAAATCGGAGGTGATCAAAACGAAAGAGGAGGTTGCCGGTAATTTCTCCAATTATTTCAACTTTGAGGAACCGCTGGACCGTGCCCCGTCGCACCGTATCCTTGCCATGCTCAGGGGTGAGAATGAGGGCTTTCTCAAGATTCGGATCGCTCCACCCGAAAACCCTGCCCTCAGGGCAATTGAAAGGGTTTTTGTAAGAAACGAGAGTGATGCGGCCATGCATGTGATAAAGGCGATACAGGATGCCTACAAACGGTTATTACAACCTTCGCTCGAAAATGAATTCCGCACTACAGCCAAGGAGCGTGCCGACGAAGAAGCCATCCGCGTGTTTGCAGACAATGCCCGGCAATTGCTCATGGCGCCGCCAATGGGTCAGAAACGCGTGCTGGCCATTGACCCGGGATTCAGATCAGGATGCAAAATGGTTTGCCTCGACGAACAGGGAAAACTGCTCCACAATGAGACCATTTTCCCCCACCCTCCACAAAATGAGGTAAAACAATCCATCAATAAAATTGAGCAACTGGTGGATGCCTATAAAATTGATGCCATCGCCATTGGGAACGGAACCGGTGGTCGCGAGACGGAGCGGCTGGTGAAATACCTGCGGTTTAACCGTGACGTGATAGCTGTGGTGGTGAACGAAAGCGGTGCTTCGGTCTATTCAGCTTCAGCAACTGCCAGGGAAGAGTTTCCGGAATATGATGTAACGGTGCGCGGTGCTGTTTCAATCGGTCGTCGCCTGATGGACCCGCTGGCCGAGCTGGTCAAAATTGATCCGAAATCGATCGGCGTTGGCCAGTATCAGCATGATGTAAATCAATCGCGTCTGGCGCGCAGCCTCGAAGATACCGTGATGAGTTGCGTGAATGCCGTCGGCGTGGAAGTAAATACCTCCAGCAAGCAATTGCTCGCTTTCGTTTCGGGCGTCGGGCCTGTTTTAGCGCAAAACATCATTGATTACCGCAACGAAAATGGCGCTTTCACCTCCCGCGGAGAATTGATGAAAGTACCCCGTTTCGGTCCCAAAGCCTTTGAGCAGGCAGCCGGCTTTTTGCGGATCAGGAACAGTAAAAACCCACTGGACAAAAGCGCTGTTCACCCCGAAAGTTATCATATCGTCGAGAAAATGGCCGATTCCCTTGCTGTCACTGTCGAAGACCTGATCAAAACTGACGAGCTGAGGGCAAAGATCAACATAGAGGATTTTGTTACCGAACAGGCCGGCATGCCTACGCTTCAGGACATCATGGAGGAGCTGGCCAAACCCGGTCGTGATCCGCGCGAGAAATTCGGGGTGTTCCAGTTTACCGAAGGGGTCAACTCAATCAAAGACCTGCATGAAGGAATGGAACTCCCCGGAATCGTGACCAACATCACTGCCTTCGGCGCTTTCGTGGATGTGGGCGTTCATCAGGACGGACTCGTTCATAAAAGCAAGATTGCCGAAAAATTTATTGCCGATCCATCCGAAATCCTTAAACTCAATCAGCGTGTCAGGGTGAAAGTGGAAGAAATTGACGTCGAACGTAAACGGATTCAGTTCACGATGATCGGCGTTGAGCAACCCCGGTATATCTGATTCAGCATATTCCGCAGAAGTACTGCGGACAAAATTCAAAACTTTTCCATTCAGGTTAGGCTAAGCCAGAAATGACTCTCGTTGGTAACTATTTGATAAACTTATCATCCAGATTTAGAAATAAAACTGTAATATGGAAGAGTTGTAAACGCGGAAGTTGGCTTGAAAGAGGTAATTGTTCAAATGAATTTAACCGGGAAAAAGTCAATCATTTCTTTCTGATTGACATTACGAATAACTCATCCGTTGAGATGAACTTATTCCATCCCTTTTTATTAAACCTTTCTGAAGTTCCTTGTCACCACTCCACAATCTTCCTCTCTTGTGTTCTGTTAAAGCGACAAACTCTGTATCGTCAATATCAATATCCCTGGTCAACGATTCCGCAATCAAATAAGATTCCTTTAAAATTAGCCGGATATTGATAAAGCGAATTTTCTTCGTAATCAATGTGATAATCTTATCCAATTCATGATCAGTGTAGTTGGTCAGGGATTTAATTTTTTGTTTATGCTCCTCAATTTCATGCAGCAACTAATCTGTTGAATAAAAATTGATCCTCCCTCCGGGTTGTAGTAAAATTCTTGCCAGTTTGCTGTTGGTGTTCAGTATTGAACTGAAAACAATGTTGGTGTCAACAACAACTCTCAGGGGTCTAATTGCTTTTTAGTTTTTTCCCAACGCCCAACGTTGATAGATTTGACGAGATTGTCAACGTCTGTTTGGGTAGCTTTTGATTTTTTTGTAATCTCACTATATTCGAACCAGTCAGTCAAGTCCTGCAATTCGTCGAGGTTCAGGTTTCCTGGCAACCTGAAAATAATTTCATCTGGCGTTCTTTCGATAATCATGATAAATTCTCCAATGTTTCCAGCAAAAGTAACAAATTTCAGAAATCTGATTGTTACTCCGTGATAAACGTAATTTAATAAACTTTCATCTACCGTTCTGCTTAGGCTCCAGCCTGTAGATCAGATAATTAAAAGACAATTCAATAACTTTATGAAAAAAACAGGAACAATGCCCGATGATGTACTTAATTTAATAAATTTGCACCTAAATATAAACAGACACGAAAGACTGAGCAGTACGACATACAAGTGCTCAATAAATTACTATCAAACAAACTGGAAAGTATAAATGCAAACACAATTTCAATACATAACTGACTTAGCAAAGCAGTATCAAAGTTATTCCGAAAACCCGAATGATTTGTTTGCTGCTATTAATAGTTTGCCAAAAAACTTGGTCGAAGAAGTCTTCAAAGAATATGGTGACTCCGACCGAAGTTTCAAACCAGTGAATTTGTTAAGGGCCGAAATTTCGCGTAAACTATTGCAAGACGAAACAATAACTGAGGCACTAGTAGATGAGATCAAGGAAAAAATCAGAGCTAAAGATGTTGGCTATTTTAATCACTACAAAGAGGATTTCTTAAAGCAACTTCAAGATTACGAACTATTTAAAAGAGACCTATTTGCGAACTGGCAAAGACCGTGGAGCGTTTGTCATGTCCTTTACTACAGAGGGATAATCAAAGAAACCGTACAAATTTATTTGGAGCAAATTGCAAATGATTTACTTAAACAGCTGAATTTAAATGATTACACTTTCCATACCGTGGATTTTCAAGGGCCAAATAATTTTGGCTCTGATTTTTGTTGGATTGCATTGTACCCAATCACAAAGGAATCCCACAAAGAAAGTTATCAATTTTTTATTCGTTTAGGGGCATCATCCGAAGCAGGGCAAATTGCAGGTTGGTCTATTAAAGAACCGCAACCAAATAATCTGAAAGAGATTAGTACATACGAAGAGGCGTTTTCAATTTTAAAAGAATTGAAACCTGAAATAACTAAACTCAATAAAGAAAGCAGAAACTATTTCAAATTTTCCCCTGGAAGCCAAGCATCTGAATGGACTACATTTTTAAAAGAAGGCGTTGCTGCTATTCGATTCATTGATTTAGATGTCGGTGATATTTCTAAGTTTAATTCAAGAGCTGAAGTAAACATAGAGGCTGGATTGCCGCCAGATAATCAATCAAATCAGACTTGGAATCTTTGGCTGCTAAAATCTGCAAACATTGGTGATGTTGTATTTGCAAACAAAGGTGTTAATACTTGTATCGGTATCGGAATCATAAAAAGTGATTATTATTTTGATGAAAAAGCTGGAGGTTATAATCATAGAAGAAGGATAAATTGGATTACTGACAAGGTTTATCAATATAAACCCAATTCATTGGACTATCCAATTGGTGGGAAATACAAAACGCTTTTCAGACCGGACACCTTCAGCCCCACAAAAGTGTGGGAATTTCTATTAAAGGAATATGTAAGATTGTACCCTGAGCTTGCAAAAGTCTTTTCTGAAAATGAATTGCCGTTTGAAACTATTGAAACTGAAATTTTTGATACTGATAATCAAAAACAAGGCCCTAAGTTTTTAAGATTTTTTAATCCACTTTTAAAGGTTTTAAACAAGGTAGGTGAAGGAAAACCTTCAGATGTGACTAAACAAGTACTTGATGAATTCACTTTTACCGATGAGGAGTTAGAAGAAAAATCAAAAAATGGTGTACCGCTTATTTACAATCAAGTTGCTTGGGCAAGAAATTATTTGAAAGATGGAGGTTTAATTTCTAATGAGAAACGTGGAGTTTGGTCTTTAACAGAGCTTGGTAAAAATAAAACACTTACTAACAAAGAAGCTTTCGAATTATTTAAGTTGGTTCAGTCCAAGTTCAAGAAGTCATCTGAAGATTATAGTATAAACGTTGATATTCAGCCAGAAAGCTCGAAAGAAAATGAACCTCTAAATTTCTGGTGGCTCAATGCAAACCCGAAAATTTGGAGCATGAGCATTCTAATTGAAGGAGATAGAGAAACTTACACTACACATAACGAAAAAGGTAACAAACGAAGGATTTACAAATACTTTGAAGCAGCTAAGCCTGGCGATTTAATTATTGGATACGAAAGCACTCCAACCAAGCAGATAAAAGGAATCTATGAAGTAACTAAAGGAATTCATACCACTGCAAATGGTGAAGAAATTGAATTTCAATTGGCTGAAAAGTTAGAAATACCAGTACATTGGAACGAACTGAAGAATAATCCTGCATTACAAAATTGCGAGGTGTTTATCAATAACCAGGGAAGTTTGTTTAAACTGACAGAGGAAGAATATGATATAATTCGCGAAATTATTGATAATAAGAACACAATCATTACGGTTAAAACACCAAAGAAATACAAATTTACAGAAGATGCTGACAAACCCTTTATTAGCGAAACCGACTTTTTGCAAACTGTTACTTTACTGAGAAGAAAGAAGAATGTCATTTTGCAAGGTCCTCCAGGCGTTGGCAAAACTTTCATTGCCCGAAAATTGGCCTATGAAATAATGCAGGAAGTAAAAGATGCAAATATCGAAATGGTGCAGTTTCACCAATCCTACAGCTATGAAGATTTCATTCAAGGTTTAAGACCAACGCAAAAAGGCGGTTTTGATTTAAAAGATGGTATTTTTTATTCGTTCTGCCAGAGAGCATTGGCACATCGGGAAAGACTTTTCTTTTTCATTATTGACGAAATAAACAGAGGGAACCTGAGTAAAATTTTTGGTGAACTGATGATGCTTATTGAAGCAGACAAAAGAGAAGAAAAGTTTGCCTTAAAGCTAACTTATGCAGAAGATGAGGAAGACCGATTTTATGTTCCTGAAAATCTTTACATCATAGGAACCATGAATACAGCAGACCGTTCTTTGGCAATCGTTGATTATGCGTTGAGAAGAAGATTTGCTTTTGTTACACTCCAACCCGACTATGGTGAGAATTTCCGTTCATTCCTCTCATTTAAAGGATTATCGGCTCAAATAATTGATCACATTTGTTCATCAGTTACAAAAGTAAATAGCAAAATCAAAGATGATATAAATCTTGGTGAAGGCTTCCAAATCGGACACAGCTATTTCTGTACATTTATGGAAGGCGAAGATGAAAACAATTGGTGGAATGAAGTTTTGAGTTTCGAACTAAAACCGCTTTTAGCGGAAATTTGGTTTGATGATTCTGCAAAAGTAGCAGAAGTTTTAAAGCAACTTTCACGGTAGCCGATGCAAATACCTATTGAAAATATTTACTTTCTACTTTGCTATGCCTGGAATAAGCTAGACGAGAAGGAACGCGTAGACGTTTGCATTGACGACAAAACAGAATTGCTTGACCTTTTTGCAAAGGTTTTAATCAACGCCACTAAAATGATATTAAAGAGAGGTATTGATAAAAACTATGTTGACCATACAGAAGTAATTGGAGGCGTTAAAGGGAAAGTTCAAATCAGCCAAACACTCAAAAGCAACTTGCTTTTCAAGCAAAGAACCATTTGCAATTTTGATGATTTTTCTGCAAACATACTTTTAAACCAAATTTTAGTTTCAACAATAAACAGGCTTATCCGAACCAAAGGTCTTGACAGGCAACTTAAAAGCGATTTAGTTTCCTTACAAAGAATGCTCTCCGGCATTGACCAAATTGAAATTACCAATCCATTATTCAAACAAGTTAGACTAAGCAGAAATAATCATTTCTATGGCTTTGTAATGAATGTTTGCCAAATCATTTACGAAAGCACATTTCCTTCGGAAGAGCAAGGAAAATATAAGTTTTCAGACTTTACAAGAGATGACAGTAAGATGAATCAGCTGTTTGAAGCATTCATCAGGAATTTTTATAGAATAGAACAGAACAAATACAAAACAGTTAAAAAGGAAACCATAAAGTGGCAGTTCGACAATACTGACATCGAAAGTTATCAGTACTTGCCGCAAATGGAGACAGACATTACTTTGGAAAATGAAACAGAGAAAGTAATAATTGATGCTAAGTTTTATCGAGAAACAATGACTTTGAATTATGACAAGGAAAAAATTAAATCATCCAATATGTACCAGTTGTTCAGCTATCTGTTAAACCAGCAAGAGAACAATTCTAAAACTCAAAATGCAACCGGGATTTTGCTTTATCCGACAATTGAAACAGACTATAATTTGAACTTTAAATATGCTGGACATAAAATTTTGATAAGGACAGTTAACTTAAATTCAAATTGGAGAAATATTTCATCACGCTTAAAAGACATTATTGAATTTGATTCAATGCCAATTTGAAAGTATAATTTATTAGGTAATCGTTACATCACATCTTCCCAATTGGCTTATTTTTGCCCAACATTATCTCAATCCTAACTTGATATGCTACAATTTATGAAATTGTTTTTACGCTCTTTTTCATTTGTCGTCATGATGTATCTCAGCCTGGCAGCGGGTGCAACCAGCATCGAAGTTTCGGGCGACGTTTCCGGAGTGTGGAATGTTGACACCGTGAAAGTGACCGGCGACATCAACATCCGGGAGGTGGAATCATTGTACATCAATCCGGGGGTTAAAGTGATCTTCCAGGGTGATTTTATGTTTAACATCAAAGGAAGGCTGCTGGCCGTTGGCTTGCCGGATCAACTTATTTACTTTACAAAAGCTGATACAACAGGTTTCCACAACGATACCATTCCGGGTGGCGGCTGGCTTGGCATAAGATACGAGGCGCTCAATCCGGCAGTGGATTCTTCAATGTTCAGCTATTGCTGGTTTGAATATGGGAAAGCCGTTCACGAAGATTCGTTGCTCAAATACGGAGGAGCGATTTGCATCAGGGATTTCTCGAAAATAGAGATCAGCCGTTGCCATTTCACGCAAAACAAAGCCATGGACAAGGGGGGCGCCATTTACCTGAAAAATGCGGATATCCTGCTTTTGCTCAACCAGTTCAGCAATAACATTGCCGGCGGCAGTAATCAGTTGTGGGGTTATGGCGGCGCCGTTTGCACGGACGACGGCGAGCCCATCATCATGCGAAACTCATTCGTGGGCAACTTGTCCACAGGGATTGGCGGAGCGCTCGCCGTAAGGTTCACCGATTGTCCGGTTTATTTCAACACGTTCACCCAAAACCAGAGCGCCATCGGAGGGGCAATGGGAGTGTTGCATGTCCCAGTTATCCGTCATGTGATCAGTAATAACCTTGTTTACGGCAATCTCGGCTATTTTTTCGGGGGAGGTGTTTCCAACAACAATTCCAGCCCGATCTGGGTAAACAATACGATTGTGTTTAATTCCTGTATGTCGTATGGTGGTGGATTTTACTGCAAAGACTCGATTAACCCGAAGGTTTATAATACAATCATCTGGGGAAATCAGGCAGGTGTTGGTACGCAGGTTTACCTTTGGGACAGTTTTGCGCAGGCGAGTTTTTACCACTGTGATGTTCAGGAGGGATGGGAAGGCTTTGCCGGTGCAGGCAGCGGCGGAGCGTATATTGGCGAATACATCAACAACATTGATGCTGACCCCATGTTCGAAAATATTGGAGAATCCATGTTTTGGTTAACCGAAACATCACCCTGTATCAACACCGGCATGCCCGACACCACCGGGTTGATGATTCCTGAAACTGACCTCGCGGGTAGTCCGCGATTCATAGGCCAAAACATTGATATGGGGGCTTATGAATATCAGTTCCCGATTGGAATTCAGGAACAGGCCATTTTTAATGACGCGGTGTTTTATGCCCCTTATCCAAATCCGGCTGCCGAAAATGTTACTTTTTCCTTTTACCTGTTGCAACCTGCCGAAGTCACGCTTTCGATCTGCAACACCTCCGGACAAATAGTAAAAACCTTCGCACCGGGAATTTTAAATAATGGCAAACATGAGTTTTCATGGCAAGTAGATGGCGAACAGGGTATGATGAAGCCGGGAGTATATACCTGCATACTTTCAGTTGGCACAAAAACTTTCGAACGGAAGGTGGTTATTTCAAGGTAGGAGTTATAATTTTTGATAAAGAGCAAGCCGTCACTTACGCGTTCTAGTCTGCCAACTTCCTCAATCATGAAACCTCCAGTCCAGTCCGAACTTGATTCCAAAGTCCTGCATCGGGTAATGTGGAACGGCGTAATAATCATATTCCTGGACGATAATGGATAGAATATTCTGGGCTTTCAGAAAGAACCGCGTCCTTTTCACTTTAAAGTTGATGAAAAAGTCGGCATGGATAAAACCTCCGGTTTCCCGCTCGTTCTGCAGATAAAAGGCACGCAGCGCAGGCATATAGCCATCGGCAAAATAGGGCGAATTGTAACGCAGATCAAACCCCGAACGGGTATCGAGCGCCCCTTTGACCAATTTCAAATTGAAAGTCATCGTGAGGTAAGCCATAAATTCCGGCAACCGGATGATGTCCTCCTGCGAAGACTTTTGGTAAACCGCTCTTCCGATGAGATCAAATTTCCCCACCCGCTCCCCTTTTTCAAAATAAGCCTTAAACACTTCAACTGATGATCCGTATTGTGCCGGAAGGGTATCAGCGCCGATGTACAGGTGGTTGTTGATGGTGGAGATGTCAACTCCGAGTTTCAATTTATCCTGGGTAATAAAGGCTGAGAGTTTGTTCGACAGCGTTTTGCTGAAATTGTTGTCCCATGCAAAATGGTTGGAAAAGTAATGCAGGTAGAAGTAAGGCGCCGCGTGGTTTGCAGTTTCGAAGCCAAAGTTAAAGGTAGTTCTGTACGTTTTTTTTCTTAAAATCTCGAGTTGGGCCAAACCAATGATCGAAAAATCGCCCTGGTACTCATCATCGGAAAGAATCAGGGAGGCGTTGCCTTCGAGATTAAACAGCGGGTGCGGGGTGAACCTGATTTCACCATGAGGTGTCAGATGGGTAAATGACTGGTTGACTAACGAATCCACAACCTTTGACAACTGGTGTTTAATCCCGAACAAAACGAGCAGCGGCTGTGGTTTCATGCGGTCGATATAGTCGGCATTTGACCACGCGAAAGCGATTTCAATCTTTTGAAAATACACCGAGTCATAAGTGTTGACCGAGTCAACATAAATGTTCTGATAGTAGCCCGATTGTGGATTCAGGTCGGAGTAAACCATCGCGTTCTTTTCATAATTGAAACTGTGCGAAAGTCTACCCAGCCTTAGCCTGAATCGCTCGTCGGGGATATAGCCCGAATCCTGCTTCGGCATTTCCTTTTTTGCTGAAATCTGGTAATATTGCTGCAAATAGACGCCGGCTTTCCGAATGGTATTTTGTGCATCACGCAGCCTGATATCGATGATTGAGCGGTCAGGCTCCAGGTTCATTTCGTACACCGAATCATATACGATCCCTCCGCTTTCCTGCACAATCACTTTATTGTTCGTGTAGTTGGCAATTACTCCATACTTCAGGTTATCGGTAAAATATTTCGCTTTAAAGGCCACCCTGCGGTTATTTGATTTTTGTCGCTGGTAGGTTCCTAACGAATTAATGTGTTCAAAGTCAACCCCAACGGATAATTTTCGGAAAACCTTTTGCTGATGACGCACATTCAGCATTTGTTCCTTGCTCGCGCCAAGAACAACATCCAGTTCAGTAAATGGCTTTGGATTGAGATAATATTTTATCTCTTCCTGCTGAAAAAGATAAGCGTCAAAAGTATTTATCCCGTAAGAAAAACCGGTAGGTCTGCTCACATTAAAATCGAGATCACGATAGGCCAAACCGGAATTTCCCAAAGTTGCATAAAACGGGATGCGGCTGTCGAGCCAGTTGTAAGCCTGAAAATCTACCAGGCTGGTATCATAGGAATTCAATCTGAGCGGACTTTGAAAATCGAGCCGGTTAAGGTAAAATACTGCTGCATTGGAATCGGCTGGATAAAACGTCGGGTTATAGATCTGCCCCGTAACAGACCCAGCGATCATCAGCGCTGTAAACAAAGCATAAAAATGAAATCTATTTCTCAACACCGGCTGCATTTAAGTTTCAGAGGTCAAAAATAGGTAAAATTCAACATTCACCTGATCTGGACTTTGTCACCTTTGAAACTCATTATTAACCAGATAATGTATATTTGCATCACCAAAAACTTTCCACATTGATTAACCCTGTTAAAATAGCTGGCTTAATTAAAACTGCTCTCCTCAGCAGAACGGTCATGGTTTTGGTAGTACTTTCTATGGTGTCCCTGCAGTTCCTGCAATCCCAGATTTCTGTAAAAGTAGCTGAAAACGAACGGATTAAGTTACAAGAAGAGATTAAATATACAGCAACCCTCATCGATAAAACACGCGATAGCAGGCAGATCACCCTATCTGATTTGTCGGTATTGCATGCCTCCATCAATTCCAGAAAAAAGTTGATTGAAAATTACCGGACTGAACAGGAGTCCCTTTATGATACGATTTTTACTACGCTGATTCAGCTCGATGCGCTGAATGAGGAGATCAAATTACTCAGGGAAGAATATGCACGAATGATCCTGGGTGCTTACCGGCAGGGAGACGCACGTCAGAGTCTCTTATACTTTTTTGCTGCTGACAATCTAAACCAGGTTTTTAACAGGCTAAACTGGTATCGGGCCTACACATCACACCGAAAGGAACAAATCCGTAACATCGAACGTGTTGAATCCTGTTATATCGCTGAGGCTGAAGTATTAGAGCAACGGCTTGAAAAAAATGAACTGCTGATAAAAGAATTATTCGCCGAAACACAACAATTGAATGGTGAAATCATGCGGAAAGACAGAGCGATTGCCGAACTCAGCAAAAAAGAAAAAGAACTTGCCAGGAAATATGACCAATTGAACCAGTTCAATCATTACCTGAAAATTAAGGTAGAGCAAGCAGTTAACGAAATGGATTCCAATTCCGGTGATGGAAGCCATTCCGAATCACCGGTTGTTAATGATCAGCAACTTTCTGAACTTTTTCAGCAAAACCTGGGCAAACTGCCCTGGCCATCAGAATTTGGAATTGTCACTTCACTGTTTGGCGAACATCAGCATCCTGACCTTCAACGGGTAAAGATAAAAAACAATGGGATTAATATGATTACCGGAGCAGGGTCGAAGGCAAGATCGGTTTTCGATGGTGTGGTGACCCGTGTGATGGAGGTCAGAAACTTTCATAAAGTGGTTATAATCAGACACGGAGAGTATCTGACTGTTTACTCCAACCTGGCTGATGCTTCAGTAAAGCCTGGAGATAGAATAAGTATCAGGCAGGAACTCGGGACGATCTTCACCAATGCTGAAACTGCCAGAACGGAACTGCATTTTGAACTTTGGAAAGGGAAGACACTCCTTGATCCGTTGCCCTGGCTTGTTAACCAGCAGGATGCCGTGCAATATTGCAAGTGAAATCAGGTTTTAACACATCATGGATCCCATGAGCAGCATTAAACCCTTTTACAGCATTACATTTTTCGATCAATAGTAATTTTGAGAATAAGCCACTCATAATCAAATTTTTGAATTCAAATTTAAAACTATTAACCCAACCGATTGTTCTCCTGTCAGAATTTATTTTTAAAAATACTTGACTTCTGCTTTCGTACACACTATATTTGCATCCTTTTTTAACAACATTATCTTTCTTTAACTCAATTAATCTATGAAATTATCGCAATTTAAATTTCACCTTCCCCCAGAACTAATTGCCCTTCAACCCACAGACAATCGTGACCAATGCCGGATGATGGTGCTTGACCGGAAAACACAAACCATCGAGCACAAGGTGTTTACCGACATCCTGAACTACTTTTCCGATGGGGATGTCATGGTATTGAACAACACAAAAGTTTTTCCGGCCAAACTGATGGGAATAAAAGAAAAGACCGGCGCCCGCATCGAAGTGTTCCTGTTGCGTGAACTGAACCAGGAAACCCGTTTGTGGGACGTGCTTGTTGATCCTGCACGAAAAATCAGGATTGGGAACAAACTCTATTTTGGCGATCAGGACGAACTGGTGGCCGAAGTCATTGACAACACCACATCGCGAGGCAGAACGCTCAGGTTCCTCTACGACGGTCCCTATCCCGAATTCAAGCGGATGTTACAGGCGATGGGAAAAACTCCCTTGCCAAAGACCATTAACCGCGATGTAAAACCGGAAGATGAGGAATGGTATCAAACCATTTTTGCCAAACATGAGGGCGCAGTTGCAGCCCCCACTGCCGGACTGCACTTCAGCCGCGAGTTGATGAAACGCCTCGAACTGGCTGGTGTCAACTTCGCTGAATTAACGCTGCATGCCGGTTTAGGCAATTTCCGCCAGATTGAAGTGGAAGATCTTTCAAAGCACAAAATGGATTCGGAGGATATGAGCGTTGATGAAATCTGTTCAGAAATCGTGAACAAGGCCAAAGACAACAAAAAGAAAGTTTGCGCTGTGGGAACCACCACAATGAAAGCCATGGAATCGGCACTTACCATTTCAGGGCATCTGAAACCGTTTAGCGGCTGGACCAACAAATTCATCTTCCCGCCTTACGAATTCCGCCTGGCCAACGCGATGGTTACCAACTTCCACCTTCCCGTGTCAAGCATGATGATGCTGGTATCTTCATTCTCAGGATACGAATTTTTGATGAAAGCATACAAAGAAGCCGTTCAGAAAAAATACAAGTTCTTCTCCTACGGCGATGCAATGCTGATATTGTAATAAAAAAGAGGCTGTATCAAAAGTCTTATCCCACGCAAAGAGCGCAAAGATTTCGCAAAGCACGCAAAGTGTAAGTACTTTAAAATAAATATTTTACGTTCTTTGCGTTTCATCTTAGCGACCTTTGCGTGAACCGTTTAAACTTTTGAGACAGCCTCTTTTTCGATACCCCAAAAAATGAAAAAGACAGTAATCATAGTGGCCGGTGGCATAGGGCTGAGGATGAACAGCGAAACGCCAAAGCAGTTTCTCGAAATTGCAGGCAAACCTATGCTGATGCATACAATCCTGAAGTTTTTTCATTTCGATCAAAAAATGAATATCGTCCTTGTGCTGCCGTTCGATCATATTGACACATGGAATAGGCTATGTTCGCAGCATCGTTTCACCATTCCACATCAAATTGAAACAGGCGGCAGCGAGCGTTTTTATTCGGTGAAAAAGGGACTTCAACATGCCATGCCCGGAGGCCTGGTGGCAATCCATGACGGTGTAAGGCCGCTGGTTCAGGAACAGTTAATCAAAGATAGTTTTGAAGCTGCAGCAAAGTTTGGAAGCGCCATACCTGTGATCCCTCCCGCCGAATCGCTCAGGAAAACAGAAGGCGAATCGAGTTATCCCGTTGACCGTGATTTGTTTCTTCTGGTACAAACACCTCAAACTTTCAAAACCGACCTTATTGCCGAGGCTTATGAAAGACCTTTTAAGCCGGAATTTACCGACGATGCCACGGTATTTGAAGCAGCAGGACATACCATCCACCTCATCCCCGGAGCACCCGAAAACATCAAGATCACCAGGCCTGCCGATCTGATCTACGCCGAAGCCATCCTGCATCAACAAACCGGCGCACAGGCCAAACGCTGAATTTCTGTTTACCTTCCTGCCAACTAACCAGTGTTTGCCAGAAAACACTCTAAATTGATTTTCAACGATTTAATTTCCCCGCCCTCCCGACCTTGTCGGGATAAATTCCGGGAGTAAATCGTTGAAAATCATTGCTCCCTTTAATATCTTATTTTTTAATTTTCTTGCTTTTTTTAGCAGAATTTTCAAATGTCAAAAGACAAAAGACAAATAAATTCCAAAATCAAATAAACAAATACAAAACATTTCCAGAGAGTTAGCTTTTTGTATTTTTTGTCATTAACTCCCAAAGCTTTGGGATGAGATTTATTTGTATTTTGATGTTTGATTTTTGTTATTTCTCGCTTGTCCAGGTTAGGGTTGGAGCAAACAATGATTTTCAACTTTAAGAGTTTTCTGGCAAACACTGACTATATTTGCACGGAATTAAACAATGAGAAGTTGGAAAATAAAACCGAACGGATAATTCTTGGCATTGACCCCGGCACAACAGTGATGGGCTATGGCGTAATCAGCGACAACGGCAGGGCGATGAAAATGCTGGCGATGGGCGTGCTCAAACTGTCGAAATTCAGCAGCCAGCCTTTGCGCCTGCGCAAAATCTTTGAGCGCACCCTCGCTTTGGTTGACCAGTATAAGCCCGATGAGTTCTCCATTGAAGCGCCATTTTACGGTAAAAATGTTCAATCCATGCTCAAACTCGGGCGCGCACAGGGTGTTGCCATGGCTGCAGCACTTTACCGCGACATCCCGATTTTTGAATATTCGCCCCTGCAAATCAAAAAGTCCATCACCGGCAACGGAAACGCTTCCAAAGAACAGGTGGCCGCCATGCTCGAAAACCTGCTCAAGTTTGGCAAAAACCCCGACACGCTCGACGCTACCGATGGCCTCGCCGCCGCCGTCTGTCATTATTTCAAACGCACAAAATCGCCCGAAGGCAAATCCTACACCGGCTGGAAGAGCTTCCTGACGGAGAACCCGGACAGAATTAAATGAACGAAATATGTTAAATAAAACATGAATTATACCTATGAAAACCAAATACTTCGTCGCCTGGTGGAACCTTGAAAACCTTTTTGATGTGTACAATTCGGCGAACCGCGATGCCTGGATGAAAAAAAAGCTGGAACCTGAACTGAAAGGCTGGACTGACAGCGTGTTGCAGCGGAAGATCAACAACCTTTGTTCGATCATCATGAAGATGAATAGCAATGCAGGTCCCGACCTGTTGGGAGTGTGCGAGGTCGAAAACAAGGCCGTCCTGGAGCGCCTGGTAGCCGGCTTGAATGCGCTGGGAAGGGATTACGGGATCGTTCATCACGACATGTCCGACAACCGGGGTATCGATCTAGCCTTTATCTACGATAAATCGAAATTCGTCTTTGAACAGTCGTTCTTCTACACTGTGCTGAGGCGCAACCCGACCCGCGATTTGTTCCAGGTGAATTTCATCACCACCAAAGGCAAACCGCTGATTGTCATCGGAAACCACTGGCCGGCGCGCTCTGCAGGGGTGTATGAGTCGGAACCTTACCGGATCATCGCTGCCGAAACGCTGAGTTACTGGCTGCAACGCATCACCGAGATCAGAGGGAGCGACATTCCGATCCTCGTTATGGGCGACTTCAACGACGAGCCATTTAACCGGTCCATCATGGATTATGCACTCTCATCAAACAACAGTACCAATGTGATTTTCGCCAGGTCAACACAACTTTTTAACCTGATGTGGCCTAAGCTGGGAAAGTCGGAAGGAACATTTTATTTTTCCAATTCACCAATGGTCATTGACCAGTTTATGGTGTCAAAAGAAATGATTAAAACCACTGGAAAATTCAGGGTAGCACAGGATGACGCGGGGGAATATCTGGTCAGAATCGAGATGTTCGGCGAAATGATCAGCGGGGGCAGGTACCCGAATCCCATCCCTTTCAGCCGCCCGGCAGAAAAGAGCAGGTACAATCCGAACGGCTTCAGCGATCACTATCCCATTTCGATTGTAATCGGGGAGTAATTTTGCCTATGAGAATTCTTCCGTATGACCCTCATAAGCTTGTTTACAAGCCAACGGTTACATTTATCATTGAGAATAGGGACATAGGCGCTTAGCTGACAAAACTAACTCCCGTACGTACGGGATTGTTTAGATTGTTAGAATTTTTAACTGCCCCTCCGATCAGGGCGCCTACTGATTCACGAATGAATTTTCTCTTGGCCAGCTAAAAGTTTTTACTCTGCGGTTCTTTGCGCCTTCTAAGCGTAACTCTGTGGTAAAAAAACATGAGGTTAAACCGCAGAGAGCCGCAGAGTTTTTACGCAGAGAGCCGCAAAGCTGCAACTTGATAATCCCCGACGGGCTTTTCTCTCACAGGGAGAAATTTTAGAGGCTAACGGATTGGCAATATGAAACGGTTGGGTTTTCGGGCTGCAAACTTCCTGACTTGTGACGCTTAGCAATTTTTACAAAAAAATGATTCATAAAATGCTGATTATGTGTATTTTAATTAATAAAAAAACGAAAATTACCGCACTAAGTATCGTTTTTCTATTTTTTCTGCTTAGTAACATAAATTTGCTGTTAAGTACTTGAGAATCTCCTAAACAAAATTTATTCTTTTTTTTTCATTTAGGCAATTCTCAAGAACTTTAGCCCTCAAATACGAAAAACAATGGGGTGTAGTACCGCACTAAATGTCACAACTCAGGAAAACTAACTCCCGTACGTACGGGATTGTTTAGATTGTTAGAATTTTTAACTGCCCCTCCGATCAGGGCGCCTACTGATTCACGAATGAAATTTCTCTTGGCCAGCTAAAAGTTTTTACTCTGCGGTTCTTTGCGCCTTCTTAGCGTATCTCTGCGGTAAAAAAACATGAGGTTAAACCGCAGAGAGCCGCAGAGTTTTTACGCAGAGAGCCGCAAAGCTGCAACTTGATAATCCCCGACGGGTTTTCTCTCACAGGGAGAAATTTAGAGGCTAACGGATTGGCAATATGAAACGGTTGGGTTTTCGGGCTGCAAACTTGTCCACCAACAAGAATAAAGCGGGAACAAAACGCTCAAACCACTGAACCCCAAATGTTTTTTATTGTATCTTTCTTTTGGTAAGGATACTATTTTAAAAATGATTTTCTTGTTCCTCTTGAGGCACTGGCGCCTTTAATATTTCCTCCTCCCCAGGTCAAACCAGATTTACGTTCTCTGAACGGTGAATTGTTCATTCCCCACCCCTTAGTTTCTGAATCTCCTTTCTCTGAACGAACAGACTTTCTATCCGTTTCTTTATGTGCATCAATGATTTTATCAATCTTTTTATCAGAAAGATATCTTTCAATAATGATCAGGGGTAGAAAAATAATGAATAGTAAAACTAACCCAAGTATTAGCAATACGTTGTTCAAAAGAAATTCCAGCATTATTCCGATAATTCCCAACACCAAAAGAAGTGTTCCTGTTATTCCTGAAAGATAAATTGCTGTTTTCATAATTTTCGATGTCTGTTAAAATGGTGCATAAAGTTTGGCAGCTGCAAGAAGTTGGCGATTTCGAAGCACTTCACTGTCAATACTCCACAAAAGTTTATGCGAGTTAGAATGTTCAATTAACCACGTCACCCGCCATTGTGCCAAACGCCTGTTGTGGCTTCGTTGTTCTTTCATCCGTTTCAAATTCTTTCAATGTCTTGCCATCTTTTGATTTCCATTCTGTCAGTCCGTTTGCATTCCGTCCCATCACCATAACTGCTGCGGTCGAAGGGCTGCTGAAAATATAGTCGTCCGTAAATTCCAAATACTCACCTTTGTCAGTTAAAACTCCTTCGTCAATGAGTTTTTGTCTATATGTGATGAAATTTGGAGTCATTGAGTTTACAATAGTTGCTGCTGCTTTTGAACCTTTAAAAACTACAAAGCCGTCTGAACTTGGCTCTCCTTGTCCGTCCGCTCCGCGTGCTGCTTTTACAAAAAATGTTGCTGTTTTTTGCTTTGTTTTAAATTCTCTTTTCTCGTCAAATACTTTGTGTCCTAAAGTGTTTACAAGCATTTTGATATATTCAATGAATTCTTCCATTTCTGCTCTGTCAGATTCAGAAATTGAGGATTGAGTCGGTATAATAAAGTTGTCAACTTTATAGCGATTTGCTGATTTTGCAATTTCGTGTAGTCTGTTCTCCAAATATTTTATGTGGGCTTTGTTTAAATTTTCGTCTTTGCTTATAAAAACTATGGTTTCATTCCAAAAGTCCTTTGAAGTCAATTGTTGATTTAGTCTTTTTAAAATTGATTCCGCTTCTCCGATGTAAACTTGATCTTTCCCGTCATCATCTTTCCCAAAAAGTAGATAAACACCAGTGCTTGTCAAGTCGTCACGGTCGGAACAGTCTTTTACTTTTATTCTTGGAATTTTATATGCTTTCCCTGACCAGTTGGAAAGTTCACAACTCATCCGTCCGTTGGGGTCACCATCTATAAGAAATATTTTTATTGTTTTACCGAATTTCATTCTTTGTTGCATGTCGTTTTACAATGAGCCATAACTAGTAAATATCCTAATCAACCTGTCACTTTTTGCCATAAATCTTCTCTTCCAAATTGACTGACTTGAACAGACTCAGCCTCACTTCCAACCTTTTCACCCGCCACAAGTGGATTATGTTCCGTTGCACCTGGCATTGGTAAGGCGTTACCGGCTGGTGGCACAGTAACTATGGGCGCAGTGAAGCGGCTGTTTTGCAGGCCGGGCGCTGGCATTGGAAAATTGATGATGATCCGGTAATCAGTGCAGGCAGGCTGTATGGCGCAGAGTAAAGGCATTACCGGTGTTTAGTTTTATGGGCAAATGTAACAATTTTCCGTTATGCAAATTTTTACTCTTTTTTTTGAGGGGTTCAGACACCTCAATTAATTTAATCTAAACTCAACAAGAAAATAGAACACGGATTACACAGATGATACGGATTTACACCGATCTGTGAAAATCAGTTGAATCCGCGTCATCCGTGTGCAAATTTTTTGAATGATGATGAACAAAAATTGATAAGTAACAAATTGCAATCTTAATACTTACTCCAACTCACTGATATAATTGAAGTTGATCAGGCATTCTCTGTGGTACTCTGTGCCTTTTCTCTGTTACTCTGTGCTACAGCTATAAATGTTGTTGCACAACCTGTCACTCCCATGCGGGAAAGTTTCACAAAGAAAACAAAGTACCTAACCTGAATAAACCAGAAATTACTCCAAAGGAGTACTGCGGACAAAATTCAATAAACAAATCTCTCCATAGGAGTCCTTTGGACAAATAAAACTCTCCATAGGAGTCCTTTGGACAATGTTCAAAGGATCAAAAATCCAAACAGTGAAAGCAGCCCTGCCTGCGTCACCCTGCCTGACTGCGTCACGCAGGCAGGGCAGTCTGGCAGGGTGACGCAGTCTGGCAGGAATGAATGTAGACCCGTTTGGTAGTTGAATTTTTCAAATTTCGTATTTATTTGTCTTTTGTCCGTAGGTCTCCTTTGGAGACATTTGTCATTTTCCTATGGATGCCTTCGGCAGAAAATTCTGCCAAAAAAAGCAAGAAATTGGAAAAAAGGATATTAATTGGACCCCTTAAAATAATAATTCCTACCTTTAACCCGGCGTCTTCGGATGCTTTCTTACTTTTGCAAACAGATCACTCATTCACTTTTCAAAAAAAAATATTGATCATGATTACCCGTCTCATCAAAATTGCATTGTGCACCGGCTTCCTGGCCATTCTTTCAACGTTTAACCTCCTTGCACAGCGCACAGGCGATATTGTGGAAATCTTTGGCAAGGACAAAGTGGAAAGTATCGAAGAAGGCAATGTAGTCCACAAGTTCACCAAAGCTTATGTGTTGCGGAATGCCATGGTTCCCGGCATGTTGACCGGCACACAGGATATTGTTTTCTGGCAGATGGCAGTGAACCGCTTTGAACGTCCTGAAGCGGGAAAGCCATTAAGCGACCGGTATAAAGAAAGTTCCAGTCCATTGCAATGGGAACTTTTAGCAGTAGATTCGACAGGTTATTTCAAAGGGGATCTGGGCAGGGCTTATGTTTACACCGAACTGGACTCACCGGAGGAACGCATTGCCCTCCTCGATGCAACCGGGCATACAAGGGTTTTCATCAATGGCATGCCACACGAGGGCGACCATTACGATTATGGTTACACCCTGATCCCCTTCCGTTTGAAAAATGGATTGAACCAGTTTGTTTATACTTTTGGTCGTTTTGGAAGGGTGAGTGCAGCAGTCGTGATTCCGGATAAAGAGCTGCAGTTTACACACCGGGACATGACCCTGCCTTCAGTGATCAGAGGCGAAATAGAGGAAAAATGGGGCGCCATCCGGGTTGTAAATGCCTCGGATAAATCGGTAAAAGGATTGAGCATTCATTGCACACTCGAAACCGGTGAGACAGCTATCTATAAAACCGACGACATCATGCCCCTATCTGTCAGAAAAGTAAAATTCAGGATTCCCGGAACAATACAGCCACTCCCGGCCGACACCCTGATGGCTACCCTCGTTCTTGCAGATGAAAATGGAAAAGAAATTGACCGCACTACAATCAAACTCAAGGTCACAGATGCCGGGCGTCACCACGAAAGAACATTCATCAGCCAAATTGATGGCAGTGTGCAGTACTTTAGCATAGCTCCCTCACTTTCAGATGCAGACGGACAGGCGCTGGTTCTATCGGTGCACGGCGCTTCGGTGGAAGCCACCAACCAGGCAAGAGCCTATAAGCAAAAGGACTGGGCACACATCGTTGCCCCCACAAACCGGCGTCCTTTTGGGTTCAACTGGGAAGAGTGGGGGAGGATGGATGCCCTTGAGGTCTTGCACGAGGGGAGAAAATTGTTCAATACCGATACGTCGCGCACCTATCTCACCGGTCACTCGATGGGAGGGCACGGTTCGTGGTTCCTGGGCGCCACCTACCCCGACAAATGGGCTGCAATGGCGCCATGTGCCGGTTATCCCGACATCATCGGGTACCGCCGCGACGGATCAGACACTGCCATTAAAAACAATCCTCACTTTGGAATGATTTGTCGCAGCGCGCTGGCCGGAAGGACTGTTGATCTGGCCAGGAACTACCTGCAATCCGGCGTGTATGTATTGCATGGCGGCGCCGATGGCGTGGTGTCGGTCGAGCAGGCGCGGAGGATGAGAGGGGTGCTGGGCGGGTTTCACAACAACTTTGCTTATTATGAGTACCCCGGAGGCTCGCACTGGTATGGCGACCACAGTATGGACTGGCCTCCATTGTTCGATTTCCTCAGGCAAAATACAATCCCTCAAACCAAAGATGTCCGGGAAATTGAATTCATTACCGCTTCACCGGCTGTTTCTGCCTCCAACTATTGGATCCGGATCAATCAGCAGGTAGTCCCTTATGAACATTCGACCATCAAAGCCATCAGGCAAAACGATACGATCCAGGTCAATTCAGGAAATGTCAGGAACTTAACGTTGCTGTTGTCTCTGCTTGAATTTTCGTCCAACCCGGTGATTGTCATTGATGAACAGGTAATCAACGCTCAGGGCGCTGAAGATATTCACCTTAAAATGGAAAATGGTCAATGGAATTTAATTCCTGAACTGAATTTCTCGGAAAAGCATCCCGGTCGCAGTGGTGGTTTCAAACTGGCATTCACCAACCATGTCCTTTTTGTTTATGCCACGCACGGAAGCGAACTGGAAAACCAATGGTGGATGAACAAAGCGCGTTATGATGCCGAAACTTTCCTCTATCGGGGAAACAGTTCAGTGGATGTGATTGCTGACAAGGATTTTTCGCCTGAAAGTTACCCTGACCGCAATGTAATCATCTACGGCAACTCCGAAAACAACAGCGCATGGCCTATATTGCTTGCTGATTGCCCTGTTCAGGTGGGTAATGACTGGATAAGATTTGGATCTGATATTTTAGAAGGTGGAAATCTTGCGGCTTATTTTCTCTTTCCCCGTCCTGATAGCGACTTTGCCTCCGTGGGTGTTATTTCCGGAACGGGTGCTGAAGGCATGAAAGCGGCATTTGGAAACGAATACTTCTCCGGGATAACAGGGTACCCCGACCTGCTGATATTTAATACCGACTGGATCAAAGATGGCCTGGACGGAGTGAAAGTTTCCGGTTTCTTTGGAAATCAATGGGACATCGAAACCGGGGAATTCAGGATTTCCTGGTTCTGATTCCTTTTTTTCCGTCTTTTAAACGTATTGATGGTTAATGAATTAGTAAGGATAAACCATCAATCGTTTTCACTTAACATTAACTTAACACAAGGTTAACTTTGGCTTAATCAAAAAGCGAAAATGCCGGTGTATTTTTGCCGCAAATAATTCATACTATGAAATACCTGATAATTCTTGCGTCTTTAGTTATAGCATTCTATGCAAACTCAGCCTCACCTGCTGTTGAGGGCGGAAAAACAGAAAAAGCCGGCACTGTAAAACCTGCAGCTGTTTTTACGATGACCGGTAGTGTGATTGATATGGAAACCGGCGAAAAGCTTGCCGGCTCAAAAATCGAAATTGAAGAGTCCGGAGTTAGCATTTTTACTGACATCAACGGTAACTTTTCCATCCCCCAATTAGAACCAGGGAACTATACACTAAAAGTTTCGTATATTTCCTACGAAGAGAAAGAGTTGGCAAGCCAGATCATCAGTGATGGCAAGGAAATGACCATTTCGCTCAAACCGCTCTAAGCAAGCGTCCAAAATCCAAATAAATTTGATGAACCGGTTATCTTGATTGAGTGACCGGTTTTTGTTTTAGCAGCAAAATGATTGTTGCGGAACATTGGGTATTGATTTGGTTACCCGTCAAATTTTTTGCAACTCAACACGTTGATAGTCTGTTTTTTAATAAATTGAATCAAATAATCGCAAAACTTAATATTAAGTTAATGTTAACTTAACATTAATTTTTAATTATCTTTGCGCATCTAATCACTTAAAGCAGGGGGTAAAAATGAAAAAATATCTTGTAATTCTGAGCATGATGCTTGCAATCCCCATGATTTCACTCTCACAGGGTATTGTTGAAAAAGACGGCTATTATTATCAAGATGGCCAGTTGTATTCCGGTACATTTTATGAGTATTTTGATAATGGAACCATAAAATCAGAGTTTCTCATTGTTGATGGTTTGAAAGACGGATTGTCGTTTATTTATTTTGAAAATGGCACCAAAAAGGAACAATGGTCATTCAAGGCAGGAAAAAAAGACGGCACCTGGCTCACCTGGGATGAGAATAAGACGCTGACAGCAGAAGCCAATTTTAAAGATGGCCTGAAACACGGTAGTTGGTACGTTTGGGATTCGAATGGAATTAAGCGCTATGAAATATTTTACGAAAACGGGAAAAAAAGCGGGAACTGGCTGATGTGGGATGAGCAGGGCAACCTTGCCGAATCAAAGAACTACGATTAGTTCAAGGTAATTGATACTAAGGAAAAAGCCCTGATGTCGAAGAAACATCAGGGCTTTTACATTTTATCAAATACGCCTGTCTCGAAAGCACAAAATGTCAATCAGAGGTTGTAACTGATCCCTACTCCAAAGCTGATACTATAGTTAAAACTGCTGTAAATCTGGTCTGCAGCTTCATATGATTTGTAGTAGCTCACCATTTTTTGATTGAGCATGTTTGAGACTTTAAAATCAATGATTGTCCGGTTTTCTTTTCCAATTCTTTTGTTCAGGCTGAAGTTTAAACTATGAAACGGCTCCATGTAAATATCGGGAAAAAGCCCAGCTCCCACGATGGAAAGGGTAGAGCCTTTTACATTGTAAAACAACCCTGCGTCAAGCCCCCTGTCAGGATCAGCATAAGTTAATCCAGCGTTGATTACATAGGGTGATTGACCTGCCATTACCCTTGTATCTTTTATGTCTTCGCCGGTTTTTTGGTAGGTCTTCCGTGAATTGTATTCTGTGCTTGTCATGTCAATTTTGGAATACACATAGGTAAAGTTCCCGTTGAAATTGATCTTCTCAAGTGAGGGTGATAAAAAACCAAGATTTTTTCTCAGTTCTAATTCAAGACCATAGAGCTGTCCGTCTCCCACATTACGGGGCTGGTATTCGGTGCTGGTTTGCTGCTCAGGAATTCTCACCAACTCAATCGGGTTGTCAAACATCTTATAAAATGCGCTCACTGAGTACATTTGCCCTTTTTCCCGGAACCACTCCCACCTGAGGTCAAAATTATCGATCCTGGTCTCAGTCAACTGTCCATCCCAATCTGAATAAGTGAACAAACTTCCGTTAAAAATACGGTTGGAAAGCGGGTCCAGGATTTGTGCGAACGAAAGCTCTTTAAACGAAGGCCTGGCAATGGTTCTTGAGTAAGAGCCTCTCAGATTTTGTGATGGATTGACTTCATAAATCAGGTTCACTGAAGGAAACAAATCGGTGGATTCGAGCACTTTGTCATTGTCGAGATTCTTACCGTTTTCCAGGTCACCCCCTGCATAAATCTGGTCGCGCCCGGTATGGCGTTGCACATAATTTTCAACCCGCAGTCCCAGGATGGTTTTCAATTTTGGGGTCACATACATTTCATTGGAAATGTAGGCGGCCATATTGTTTACATTCGACGCATAAGCATTTGGATTGGGGTCGTTATTTCCCGATTGGTAATAAATGCTGTTTGGTTTGTTGGGATAAAGGTTAACAGGGTCTAAAACCGTATTTGGATCAGGGTTTGACCAGGACTGGCTGCCAAAAAACTGAATATCAAAAAAGAGAATTTCATAGTCGCGTTTTTTGTAATTATGCGCCAGCCCAAACTTCAGCCTGGCCTCACTTGATGAAACCTGGTATTTTCTGGTAATATCAACTTTTGCGGTGGTATTTATTTCATTGAGCGACCGCCAGATGCGTGAAGGATTTCCACCCGCGCCGGCACTGAAAAGGGTGTCCATGTTGCGGTAGGTGAAGGCTGTTTTCCTGATGTCCGGATCTTCGGAAGTTGAGAGGGTAGGGGATAACCGCCAATCGAGTTCCCATCCCGAATTTTTCAACACATGCACGCCATTGAGCAAAATATTGGTTAGTGACCGCTGGTTGTATTCAAGGTTATCAGAACCGGCCAGGTAGCCTGATTGACCAACTGCTTCGCCATTGTTATCAATTTGGAACTGGCCGGCCCGGCTTTCACCATTTTGCAAATGCATGGCCGTAAATTTCAATTTGGTAAACTTGTTTTTATAGGCTATTCCCCCCAAAGCACCGATGAGTACATTTTGCTCACCGATTTGTCCATTCTGTATCGTGGCGTAGCGCATTTCGTAAAGGTCAGGATCAATATATCGCTGATACTCGCTGAAAATCACATCGTCGTAGTACTTTGTTTCATTTTTATAGGACAAAGAAAAAATGTAACCTAACTTTGGGTCCTTCGTCGTTTGATTTTTCTCGTTTCCAACGTCAATCTGGTCTCCGATGGAGAAGCCAAAACTATAATCCATCAAACTGTTTTGACTTTTTGCCCCCAACTGTTGGTCAAAACTGGTAATAAAATCGACCACTTCCTGCTGCGGAGCCCCACTGATTGGCGTAGGGATATTTGGCTCTGTAGCTCTTTGCGGTATTGCCCGGGTTCCATCATCAAAACCAAGAAAATCGGTGGCACCTCCATCGTAGGCCAGGTAATCGGGATTAAAATGCATGGCCGGATTGACGGTAAGCCCGAGAGAGAGGGAAATGATTTTCCGCTCAGGAAAATCTTTGGTTTCGATATTTAACATACCCCCGGTAAAATCGGCGGGTAATTCGGCAGTAAAATTTTTACTGACCATAATATTGTCAATCAGATTCGATGGGAAAATGTCCATCTGGAGGCTGTTTCTGTCGGGATCAAGTCCGGGAATATCCACATTATTCAGCATTGTTTTTGAGTACCGGTCGCCCAATCCCCTGACATAAACGTATTTCCCGTCCTCAACCGAAACCCCTGTAACGCGTTTGGCAGCCTCAACGGCAGTTGCATCGCCGATCAGTTTTATTTGAGATGAAGAAATTCCATCAAGCATAGTTGCCGATTTCTTTTTCATGGTCAGCATGGCGGCCTCATTGGTCCTGATTGCCTCTGCTTTGATTACGATCTCAGTGAGTTCCATCGAACTTTCTTTCATAAGGATATCAGGAATGACTGTAACATCATTGGCTTTGACTTTTACAGCCTCAATAACCATTGTTTGGAAGGAAATATAGGAAAACTGGATATCATGAGTTCCCTCTGCCACTTCAAGTGTAAATTTCCCGTCAAGATCGGTGGTTGTTCCATTTAGTGTTCCTTTAACCAGCACAGTGACACCGACGAGTGACTCGCCGGTTCCTTCTTCAAACACCGTACCCCGGACTTTTCCTTTTTGAGCAACTAAACTGCTGGTGATGAGGGCTGCAAACAAAAGCAAGAGCGTTTTCTTCATACTTTTTTTAGAATAATTAACTGCAAATTTTTTAAACAAGAAACAGACTCTCAAATAAATATGAGAGTCTGTTTATAAAAAACGGGTTCTTATGATGTGAAAATAGATGCTTACAATCCGGTGAGTTTACCATAGGCGGCAGCCCATGTCCAACCCAATACTGATACATCAGCCCTTGGTGAACCACCTGCTGTAACTCCGGCTGGGATATCACCATTAACATGACTTTGTAAATCACCGGGGGCAACATTAAGTTCGATGCCTTCGAAACCAACACCTACAGCAGTTACGCGGTTGATTTGCTGCCCGGCTGTGATAGCTGTGAAATAGATGTTTTGCAGGGCTACAATGGAGTTGTTATCCACATTGATCAAATCCTCGGATGTCCTTCCGAATTCTGCGTCACTGCAAACTACGGTACCATTTTTAATGGTGTGACCTGCAGCAAAGGATCCTTCAGGTCCATCAAGTTCGAAGTTATGTCCGGCTGGAGCAATGACCACAAAATTATCCAAAGTTCCGGACCATGACTGGTCAGTATCAATGCCATCATCATTTACATTCCAAACCACTACATTTTTCACGTTTACCGCACCGCCAAACCATTCGATACCATCATCCTGATTGGCGATCACCTCCACATTTTCGATCACTGTTCCACTGCCTACGCCACCCAGGGTAAGGCCGTTAATTTCGTTACCGGATCCAATATTTGTACCTCCATGGCGAATGGAGATGTATTTAATTACACCTGAATTGTCTGGGTCATCATTTCCGCCATAAAGGCCATTTGGATCAGAGGTAGGGATACCTTCGATCTGAACTTCACTTACGTCGCCATTTTCGTTGGATGCAGAAATACGGGCTTTGCCCAAAATGAGCAGACCACCCCACAGGCCATCAATATCCGGATCGAGGTTTGGGCTGGCTATTTCGCCCGGCATAATTTCGTCGGCCACTGAAGTGAAAATGATGGGTTGATCGGCAGTCCCTTCAGCCATCAGTTTACCACCGCGGGCAATCAACAGTGCAGTAGCATTGGCGCCTGTGCCGGCTTCACCTTTTACCACAACACCTTTTTGAATGGTAAGTGTGGCGCCCGAAACCACAGCAATGCGGCTTTTCAGAATGTAAACTTTACCGGTTTCCCATGTTTCATCCTGGGTGATGTTTGAACTGACTTCAAAAACTGTTTGCTCGGCAACTACCGTAATTACGGCGGTAGCGTCATCGGTTTTTGACTGGTTGTCGGTAACATTTAAAACCACCGACCCGGCTCCTGCCTGGGTACCTGCTGTGAAAGTTACAACAACACTGCCATTGGTGGCGCCTGCCGTACCATCGGTTTTTACTGTTGCAGCACCATTTACTGCCGTAACGGTTGAGGATTTGAATCCACCCGGTGCGGTGAAGGTAAATGTTAAATCCACACTCTCACCTGCAACAACGTCCTGATTTGCGGGGGCTGTTACAGTTGGGCCATCCAACACAGGGTCATCTTCGTCATTATCACATGCCACGAAAGTAAAGCTAATCATCAATGCCATGAAAAGCATGGCCAACATTTTTACACTGATCTTTTTCATCTTTTGGTAATCTTTTAATTGTTTATTTTGAATTAAATAATTTGAAATTCTCTGCAAAAAAACTTCGGCAAAATTCTATCAACAAACCGGATTGTTTGTTAAATTGCTGTTAAGTTACAATTAATATTAGGTTAACAGAAACCAAAATTCAGTGTAATGAATTTAAGATGAGTTATTTGCGGGACATAATGCAAATAAAGATGATGAAGCTATCTCGGAAGTCCTGATTTATTCTGAAATCTTCTAAACCGAACTGAAAGACTTATAAAACAGCCTCTAAAATTGAAGTTGAGAGCTTTTATTTTGTAGAGTTAGGCAGAAATAAACCCGGATTTTGGTAGTTCGGATTTTTTTAGAAAGGAAAAGTCAAGTTGGTAAATTGAGTAATCAAAAAAAATGTTCGTTATGTTTTCCTGTTCTTCCTGTTTCTCCGCCAACGCCTGATGCGCGACACGATATCATAGGTAATTCTTGCCGTATTGATCACCATTGCGGGGTTATTGATCATGCCCTGGATCACATCATTTTTTATATCAATCGTTTGGATCTCCTCCCAAAACTTCCGGGTGTTTTTAATGATCTTTTCTTCTTTCACCCTGATCTCTGATCTAAGGTACAGTTTGCGGTACCGCAAATCCTCAATGGTTTTAATCTTCATCTTTTTCATCTTCGGCAGGGTTTGAGTTTTTATTGAGGAGATCTTCTTCTTCTTCTTCAAAAATGCCAATAATTCCTTTCAACAAAGGGTCAAGGAAAATCTGCTTCCTCAGCATGTAAAGGATCACTCCGATGATCAGGTAGAAAACGGCTATAATGATATACCCCAGGGATTCACTGCCGGTTAACGATCCTAACCAGCCAACCAGGGCCAAAGAGACGAAAAGCAGAAAGAAAAACAAAAGCATGGTCAGGATCATCAGAACAGAGACCCGGGATAGCACCTTGGCCATTCGCTCAATGACAATCAACGAAAACAACTCTGTTTTAAGATCAACATATTGCTTTATGTTTTCTACAGTTTTATGCAGATGTTTTTCAATTTTTTCCTTGTCCATTGAAGTAAATTTAAATCATGAAAAGAACGTCCAAAAAGACAACCGGTTAACCTTAATCCGATTGTCTTTTTGGACTTGACTTGTTTTTGCTGATATTCAACTTATCAGGCTTCTTTTTCTTTTTTGTGCACTTTTTCCTTCAGGTCTTCTACTTTCTCTTTGACATGGCCTAAAGACTCGTTGAAATAGTCTTTCATTTCATCCATTTTGTCGTAAAGATCGTCTTTGAGATCCTCGGCTTTTTTGGCAATTTTTTTTCGTGTAACTTCACCTTTATCCGGTGCATAAAGGATTCCGAGTGCTGCGCCGATGGCTGCACCGCTTAACAATCCGATCAGAAAACTACTTGATGATTTCATAATAAAATTAGTTTAAATTGATAATGTGGCAAATATACTCAAAAAAAGAGATAAATCAAGGGTAATGAGCATTAAAAGGTGTTAAATATTGCGGGTCAACCGTTGAACGATCCTGATTTGACTGAAAAACTCCTTGGCTATGATCCTTAAAACGGTATAAACAGGAATAGCGAGGATCATCCCGGTAATACCAGCCAGGCTGCCGGCAATAAGAATTACAAGATAAATTTCTACCGGGTGTGCCTTAACACTGTTAGAGTAAATTAGTGGCTGAAGTACCAGGTTATCAATGAGATTGGCGCCGGCAAATACTGCAAAAACAATGAAAGCCAGGTAAATGATCTCGTTGTACATTCCAAAACTCAGAATGGTTGAAACAGCGAGGAGTGCTCCAACAATAGCACCAATAATAGGTCCGAGGTAGGGAATGATGTTCATTAGTCCGCCGAAAAAGCCGATCAGCAGTGCATTTTGTATTCCAAACAGGGACAGCCCGATTGATATCAGCGTCATCATGGTGGTAACTTCGATGGCAATTCCGATAAAATAGCGGGTGAGCAGGCGCTTGGTCTGAAACATGATATTTTGCACCTCATGCTGATGTTTGACGGGGGTAAGTGTGTCTACAATGTCGTTGAGCAGGTGAACATCCTTGATAAAGAAGAACGTGAGAAAAAGAATGGAAAAGACGGCGATAAATACAGAGCCTGTGAGCCCAACCAATGAAGAAACGGTATCGGAAAAGGAGGCAAAATTCAGAAAAGAGTTGACCTGTTCCTGCAGCAATTGTTTCAACGCTTCGTTTTGATTGAGTAATCGATATTTCTTTAATATAGTTTCAAATTCGAGCAGTGGAGCCTCCAGAGAGTGGCTTAACGAAGTAAAATCAATCGTCGAAATCACGGTCGCCTGTCTTGCAATGAGTGGGACAACCATTCCGGCAAACATCAGCGCCAGGAAGATCAGCAGCAGGATGGTTAAAACAGCACTGAGTGCAGGGGGCATGGTAAACCTGCCGATCCGGATTGAATTTAAGAATTTTACCAGAGGCCGTCCGATTACCGATAACACCGCTGCCACAAGAATGTAAAAGACAATATTTGAGAACCTCCAGATCAGGAAGGCAAGGATCAATCCTGCAATGATACCTCCGGCTATTTTCCAGGCTTTGTTCACAACAAATCGGATTTTTAGGTGATACAAATCATTGACAAATGTAAACAAATTCGGGAATTACCAAAACTTGTCTTAAAACAAAAGATTTAGTGTTAACCGGTAAGTGAAATTATCAGGTAACGAAGGCAGGTGATAGTAGCCATAGCGGTAAAAAACGCCAACGCCAAGTGTATAAAATCCCGGCATCCTGAGCAGATTATTTAACATCACCCCCGACTCACAGTAGATTTGCTCCATGGTGTCGAAATCAACGTTGGTGTGCAGTTCGGGATTGGAGAGTGTTCCAATCCCAAAGTTGGAAGCTACGGCAAATTCAGGGCTGAAACGTTTGGTTCGCATCAGTAACTTGCCAAAGTTGTATGTATAAAAAGCGTAAAGGTATTTGTCGGATAAAAATTCGTTAACGGGCATGGTCACAAAAGCATCCTGTGCGTAAATGGAAAATGTCCTGTAGGCGCCTCTGCCATTGTAAAGATTGGTGTAGGGGATCGGTTTATCCACATAACCGGCCATGAGGTTCAGTTTTGATTCACCCAGGAATTTGAAATATTTGCGGCTTTCGATTTTTAGGTCAAACTTGTTGTAACTGAATTGTCCGTCCAGCAGGTTGTCAATCCCCCGTGTGTAATTAAATCTGACGACCGGAAATTTCGTTCCGAGCGAGATTCTTGCATCGGGCATTTCGAGGAATTTTTCTTTAAACGCAAACCGGAATCCTGCAGAAATTTCCGTAAAGGTGAAATCGTCGTGAAAGACTGCTTCATCTTGTTCATTAGGGGGCATCTGGAATTGGTAACCGTTAACGGGCATTTTCTTTTCGTTGGCCATCTGGAGGTTCATGGTAGCATATCGCAGTGCCCGGAAACTGAGTGCAGCCTGCATCCGCCTGGATTTATCCATCCTGTTGATGAAGAAGTTGCGGAATGCTGATGGTGTAAAGGCGTTGTTTTTATCGTCAAAAAAGGTTACGCCACCGGTTTCGGTTACATAATCAGCATAACTTAACCTGAGCTTTACCTCCCTGTAGCGGTCGAGGGTAATGCCCAGGTTGCCGCCATATTTTGCCGCCTTATCCCCAAAACCATAACCCCAAAATCCACCCAACTCAATGACCTGAGAAAACTTTTGGTTGGTGATCAATCCCAAACCAAGATAAAACCCTTCGTACCGGTTGTATTTTGCGATTTTTGTCAGATCAATGTCCACAGCCCCAACCGGAATCCTGTTATTGATCAGGGATTTAAAAGTTTGAGCTTTCCGGTCCAGGTTGGCTTCTTTGCCGATGCTGTCGATGTAAGCGTACGTATTTTTAGCCCGATCCGAAAGGGAGTCTCCCCGGTATTCAATCCAGAAAGTTTCATTGCGGTCGCCGGCATTAGGATGCATTTCGATCGAAATTTGGTTGAACTGCCTTTTGACCAGTTCCGGGTTGAGTTCAATATCACTGATGTAGCTTTTGCTGCGCCCAACCGGTGCGTAATTGTTTACCCTGACATTGTTGAAAACGATATCGGTATTCAACTGCACCGGAAACCAACGCTTGCCATCGATCAACCCGTACATCTGCTGAATCCTGATCGTTAATCCCTGCTCGCTGCGCGCCGGTTCAGCTATTACATTCTGAATGGCCCATCCGGTGGAATTTATCGAAAGAACTCCGGTCAGACCGTCGAATGTGGTTCCTTCGCGGGGCTTGAACGAAATGATGAAAACCGTATCAAGGCGGGCTGTAAATGTTGTGTCTTCGATGTTGTAGGAATATTTTCGGAGGCTTCCCGTCGAGATCGGATTGATGTAATTCTTATCGCTGATCCGGATCATTTCATTGTAAAATGAGGTGGACTGCAGTTGTGAGCTGAGGAACAGGAAAACAGGGTCTTTGAACCCGGAAATTCTTGTAGCCAGCACCTTCTCATGGTTGCGGTCCGGCGCCAGGAATTTGCGCTCTGATACGGTTTCCGTCATAAAAAAATCCTTGTCCCTGATGTACTCGCGCAGCCTGATCTCGCTTGAATCTGAGGGTGTGACCTCTGTTTGCTGTAAATCAACCGTGTCTACAGTAAAAATCATCACATCATAGGAGGTGTAAGCAAAAGAGGTGAGTTTTTCGGGATCGTTCCGGTCGCGGTTTTCGATCACCTTGCGGATGATGCGGTGTGCAGGGTTTTCACCGGCGATGATCACCACCTCCTGCAATTCGACCGACGAGCGCTCAAGGTGGATCGAAAGATAGGAATGTTGGTTGGAAATGGTGTAGGTCAAAGGTTTATATCCAACGTAGGAGAGACGGAGCGTTTGAATTTCCTCATTCGAAACAATCGAAAACTTCCCGTCAATGTCGGTGGCTGTTCCGATATTCCGGTCGTTGGTAACGATATTTACAAAAACCAGCGTGCGACCGGTTTCGGCATCATACACTGTTCCTGAACACCTGTACTCCTGCCCCCATCCTGCTTTGACCAGGAGAATCAGAAGAAAAATGATGTAAAACGGCGATCGAAGCGACTTCATGTAAAGACAGCATTTTCGGATGAGGTAAAAGAACGGCTTCTCCCGCATAATGTGACATTAAGGGTAAAGTTTTTCGTTGTTGATGTGGCGGGTGCTGTCGCGACTGGTCTTTTTAATCAGGTTTCTTTCGAGGGCCTCGGTCAAATCCACGCCGGTTT
>JACZJL010000008.1 GCA_014860585.1 Bacteroidales bacterium
CCGAGGATCAAACCGAGCATTAGAACTGAAAGAAGCAGTCTTGATTTCATATTTTTTTGATTCCAAATTTGGTCTTTACTCATCTTTTAGGCATCGGACGCTAAATCCGCTCGTTTTATATCCTTCCTGGCGGTAAACAACTGCTGTGTCATAGACCATGTAACGGATCCAGGTTAGTATAGGTGGTCCCAGTGTTGAAGACCACCAAAACCCGAGGTCACCAATGCCATAAAATGCTCCATCAATGAAACGGTAACCGCCTGGAAGTGCAGAAAAGCCAAACTCATCAAATCCACTGTGGGTAATATTTTGGTTCCAGCGTGGATGCGTGGTTGTATTGCAGTCGCCATCCATTGGTGAATTTACCTGCCGACAGGATTTAAGGGCATTTCCGGCGCCGGTTGGATTTCCCATTTGATTTGGGTAACCCTGTGCTACCACATAATCAACCAATTGCATCCATTCAGCATCAGTCGGCATGTGCCAACCATCAAGGCATATGCCCTGAGCTCCCGGGCTATTGGAATAACTCATTATTTCATCCCACTGGTACAGACCGACATATATGTCGCAGTTTGCTTCTTCGTTATCATAACAGTATTTTTCAATAATGCCATTGTCTGTCATTTCCTGTGTGCCGATAATCATTGTTCCAATGTTCAAGTTTTCTGCCATCCAGCATTGGTCGCCAATTTGAACGGTGGCATAAGACTGGCCGTCGCGTGAATCAACCAATGTGTCTCCACAGTTAAAGCCACCCTGGTCTTCAATAAAATTTGCAGTCAGGATAACATCCTGAGCCGGCATGGTGTAGATGAAATTTGGAGTTGTACTTACAATTCCGTCGTCATCAGTCCAGTTAACAAATTGCCAGCCGGGGTTGGCATTGGCGGAGATGTTAATCAGCTCGTCGGGTTCATATTGCCCTGCACCGCTAATTGTGCCGGAATTTGACGGTTCTGCCTCAAGGTTAAGACCATAAATGTTGGGGATTATATCTTTGATACAGCGTACACTTAAACCGGTTATTTTTTTTGAATTAAATGATATGATAGTTCCAGATGCATAGAACATACTTTGGCTCCAGCTTTCCTCTATATCAATCTCTGTAGCATTCCACCATTGACTTTGATATCCTAATAGCCCAAAAACTCCTGTTGGACTGCGCATGCCTCCCGGCAAGGCTGAAAAATCAAATGCATCAAAGCCAATATGTGTATTATCTGCTTCCCAGCGTGGGTGTTCGTTCGTATTGCAATCACCACCGAGGGGTGAGTTTATTTGACGGCAGGATTTTAGGGCATTGCTAGCCCCAAAATACTCGTCCTGGTTCAGATAGCCTTGATCAACAAGAAAAACATGCATTTGAACCCATTCATCCAAAGTTGGAACATGCCATCCATTTGGACATAGGCTGTTTGTATCCACGGCTGCGTACCAATTATATAAAGCTCCGTAGGCATCTTTCCATGAGCTACTATTATTGTACCAGGTAAAAGCGCCTGATTCCAGCGATATCCATTCATTTGCATCAGTTACGTGTGGAATAGGTATTCCATTATTATAGGTGGTTGTCTTCAGGTTTTCTTTCATCCAGCATCTGCCGCCAACAAGCACAGTGTTGTAAACATTGCCGTCAAAGTCGGTTATCTCTGAAATACCACATTCATAACCGGTATTATCAATGAAATTTGCTGTCAGGGTAACATCTACAGGCGGCATGGTGAAAACGAAACTCATATTGATACTTATCACCTGATCATCTTCATCAGTCCAGTTGACAAACTCCCAGCCATCGTTTGGGGTAGCAGAGATATTGATATCTTCACCGGCTTCATACTCACCGTTTCCTGAAATTGTTCCTACACCTAAAGGGTTTAATTCAAGGTTTAAATTGAAAGTACTTTGCAATCCTTCATCTCTCAAACAACGAACACTGTGTCCGAACGACTTATACATGTTGTCGGTGTAGATGAGACTGGTAGAGTAGAAAATTCGCCTAAGGAAAGCTTTTCCCATATTTGATTCGGTAGAACTCCACCAATAGCCCCCAATACCAATACCGTGGAAAGTTCCATCAGTAATCCGGCGACCACCGGGAAGCGCCGAAAAGAGAAATTCATCAAAGCCATATTCTAAATTGTAAGAGTGCCAGCGAGGATGTTCTGATGTATTACAATCCTCTCCAAGCGGTGAATTTAACTGCCGGCAGGATCTGAGGGCATATCCTGTGCCATTTGGATCAGGATGTACGTTTGGGAACCCTTGGTCCACCACATAATCAACCAATTGTGTCCAGTCATCATTGCTGGGCACGTACCAGCCCGGAGGGCATAAACCATTTTGATTTCCAACAGCGTGCCAGTTATAGAGTGCACCATAGCTGTCTTTCCAGGATATATCATTGTTGTACCAGGCATAAGCGCCGTTGGCATTGTATTGCCATGCGCGGGCACTATCGCCGGGGTATTCGATGGGTGTGCCGTCCAGGTAATGGGTTGTTTTCAGGTTTTCATTCATCCAGCACTGGTCGCCAATTTGCACAGTATTGTAAACGTTGCCGTCAAAGTCGGTAACAGTTGGGGTATCAGGGCACGGCTGCCAGTTAGGGGTTTTAACAATAAAGTGTGCAGTCAGGGTAATATCCTGCGCCGGCATGGTGTAGGTAAAACTTGCCAATTCGCTAACAACTCCGTAGTCATCCGTCCAGTTAACAAACTCCCATCCCGGGTTGGCGGTGGCGGAGATGTTAACATCTTCACCGGCTTGGTATTGTCCGTCGCCGCTAACGGTTCCGGCATTTAATGGAGCTGCCTGGAGAGTTAGCTGGTAAGTTGCAATAATAAAATGTGCGGTAAGGGCAATATCCTGCGCAGGCATGGTGTAGATAAAATTTGGAGTAGTACTTACAATCCCATCGTCATCAGTCCAATTAACAAACTCCCAGCCAGGGTTGGCGGTGGCGGAGATATTGACATCTTCACCGGCTTGGTATTTGCCTGCGCCATCTAATATACCGGCATTTGCCGGGTCTGCTTCAAGGTTAAGAATGTAATTGCCTGAAGGTATGCTATCCATAATACAGCGCACACTGGCGCCATTGAATTTAATGAAAGTACTGCGAATTATACTTTTCTCAAAGTAGACTGTCCAATGAGACCAAGGATAACTGTTACTGTATCTCGTTGATGACCACCAATACCCATCGCCATCTAATGAATAGCCGAAATTACCATTTGCAAGACGTAAACTCCCCGGAAGGCAAGAAAAGCCTGTGGCATTATTACCGGCGAGGTTAAATCCTACAGAACAGGTGTCAGAATAATAGATCCAGTTGGTATTTGCAGCTAAGGCTTTCGCTATGTTAATACTATCATTATTACACAAATATTCAGGTTGCTTACTCACAAAACCAGTCAAAATCGTCCATTCATCATCTGTTGGTATGTGCCAACCATCAAGGCATATGCCCTGAGCTCCCGGGCTATTGGAATAACTCATTATTTCATCCCACTGGTACAGACCGCCATATATGTCGCAGTTTGCTTCTTCGTTATCATAACAGTATTTTTCAATAATGCCATTGTCTGTCATTTCCTGTGTGCCGATAATCATTGTTCCAATGTTCAAGTTTTCTGCCATCCAGCATTGGTTGCCAATTTGAACGGTGGCATAAGACTGGCCGTTGCGTGAATCAACCAATGTGTCCCCACAGTTAAATCCACCCTGGTCTTCAATAAAATTTGCAGTCAGGGTAATATCCTGCGCTGGCATGGTGTAGATGAAATTTGGAGTTGTACTTACAATTCCGTCATCATCGGTCCAGTTAACAAACTCCCATCCCGGGTTGGCGGTGGCAGAGATGTTGACATCTTCATCAGCTTGGTATTGTCCGGCGCCGCTGACGGTTCCGACATTTAACGGGTCTGCTTCGAGGTTGAGTATGTAGGTGATCGGAGGAGGTGAGTCGTCTCTGAGGCAGCGTACCGAGTATGCGGTCGATTTATAGTAATTGTCGCCGTGCACATGTGCACCACTAAAGTACATTATTTGATACCAGGCCTTGGCATCATCATACTGTGACGAAGACCACCACATGCCGTAGCTGTTCAAATAGCCGAACGACCCATCGGAATGGCAGTATCCGCCCGGAAGAGCGGTAAAGCCGGTAGCATTGTTGAGGGTTAGGTTATTGCCAACAGTGCAAGTGCCGGTATGCATAGCCCAATTAGTAGTTGCTGCCAGGGACTTGGCAATGTAGGTTGTATTACTGTTGCAAAGATATGCCGGTTGGCTACTGACGTATGTGATTAAAGCAGTCCACTCGGCGACGGTGGGCAAATGCCATCCTTCGGGGCAAATACCGTTGACACCAGGCGTGGTGGAGTACTGCATCATTTCGTTCCACTGGTAAAGACCACCGAAAATATCGCAGTTTGCTTCATCGTTATTAAAACAATATTTCTCATAGATCCCATTATTTGTCATTTCCTGATTGCCATTAATCTCTGTTCCAATGTTCAGGTTTTCGGCCAACCAGCATTGGTAACCAATTTGAACGGTTGCATAAGATTGGCCATCACGCGGATCAATCAATATTTCTCCGCAGTTAAAAACACTCTGACCTTCAATAAAATTTGCGGTTAGGGTTATATCCTGCGCAGGCATGGTGTAGATGAAATTTGGATTTGTACTTACAATTCCGTCATCATCAGTCCAGTTAACAAACTCCCAGCCCGGGTTGGCGGTGACTGAGATGTTGACATCTTCACCGGCTTGGTATTGTCCGTCGCCGCTAACGGTTCCGGCATCTGAGGGTTCTGCTTCGAGGGTTAGTTGGTAAGTTGTTGGAGGTATTTCATCCCTCAAACAGCGTACGCTGAAACCATATTCTTTAAAGTAGCTGTACATGATCACACTGGCTTCGTAGTGATACATGTGGTGATTCCAGGCGCTTATTGGTATGGTTTCGGTTGATGACCACCATCCTCCGTACCCCCATAGATAGGCGAAAAATCCATTGGCTACGCGATAGCCACCCGGTAGGGCTGAAAATCCAAATGCATCGAACCCGTGATGCGTGCCGTGGGCGCTCCATCTTGGATGCTCTGTTGTATTGCAGCCGCCACTTAATGGCGAATCCAACTGACGGCATGATTTAAGTGCATTGCCTGCACCATTTGGATCGTTATGTTGATTTGGGTAACCCTGCGAGACTGCAAAATTGATCAGTTGCGTCCAACTATCCCATGAAGGAACATGCCAACCTTCCGGACATAGGTCGTTGGGATCAACTGTTGCATGCCAGTTATATAACGCACCGTAGCTCTCCTTCCATTGAATCAGATTGCCGTACCAGGAATAAGCGCCGGTAATAAGATTGCCCCATTCGTCATTATTAGTTACATTTGGAATAGGTGTCCCATTTCTGTAAGTTGTTGTCTTCAGGTTTTCCTTCATCCAGCATTGATCGCCAATCATCACGGTATTGTAAACGTTGCCGTCAATATCCGTAACTGTCGGGATTCCCGGACAGGATGTTCCTGTAAAATTAAAATGATAGGTTCTGTCACCTGTGGGAGAACTGCTGATAACCCGCTCTCCGATGTTGGCAAATGCCGTGAATTTCAAGAGGTCGCCGAGGTAATAAACAAAACTGGTTTCTTCATTTTCTGATTTATATTGCTCAAAACCTGATTTTGCTCCATTGTATTTCAATGCGCAATTTTTCAGTGATAAGGATTGTGCCGGAGTGTTGATCATTTTAATTGTTTGGCTGTAACGATCCGAGCGGGCAGTTAAAAAATAAAGACTTTCCGTGCCAGGGTAAAATGTAAAGGAATGATTGCCCCGCTCCAGCCGGAAATTTCGAATCACCAACTCCCTTCCCAGCATATCGCTCACGATGATCTGCAAATTTTCGGTTTCAGGTAGAAAAAGATCAACGGTCGTTTCGCCTCCGAACGGATTTGGGTAGTTTTGAGAAAGGTAAAACCCATCGCCGCCGATGTTGAGGTTTTCATTGACACGGACCAGATAATCAATCACCAGCACTGTATCGGGAGCGTAAAGGGTAGTATCAATTTCGCGGGTTAAATTCTCGATGAGAATGCTGTTGAGTGGTAAATGCTGACCGTTTTCATCCGCAGTGAAAATTAAGGTGATAGTAGGTTTCTGGCCATAAACGCCGGTAATTGCTATGATCATTAAAATTGAAAGAAGTAATTGTGATTTCATATTTTTTTGATTTTAATTGGCGATTCAGCATATGATAAGAACTAAAGCCTGAATTGATGAGGCAAATATAGCATTAAATGTCAAATAAATTGAGAGGAATTTTAATTTTCAACACCCTGCCAGCCACATACGCGCGGAATCGCACCCTGTCAGGTATAGATCGGGTTTTGGTATTTACAAGACCGAATAATTGTAAAAAATCATTATTTAACATTTTTTGGCTTATTCCTGCAAACCTTTCTGATTTAGGAATGTTTGAACTTAATTAATAACCTAACATCTTAATAATCATGGACCCAATTACACTTGCAGGCGTCATACTGAGTGGCGCAAATAAATTAATGGAAAATGAAGCCGTTGGTAATGCCGTTAAAGGCGTGATGAACTGGATTGGTGGCGTTTTGGGAAAACCTTCGGCCACTGAAAAGCTGCAGCAGATCGAGCAAAATCAGCAGGTTGAAGAGAGTGTGAACAGCATCAAAGCCAACCTCGAATTTGTTCTTGAGGGTAACCAGGCTCTGCAAAACCAGCTTGCTGCAAAACTTGAAGAGTTGCAGGCGCTCATGAAAAAAGAAAATGTGCAGATGCCAAAGACCAATACCATGACGATTACGGGTAATGAAAACATTGGCTTTCAGGACATCACGACCCAGGGTAACATCTCCATCACCAGATGACAGTCAGCACCGCAAATATTACTGGCGACGATAACATCGTTCTGCAGAATATCAATGCGAGGGATATTACACTTATCATCGGCAAAGACTTGCCCATTGAGATTAAGCAGCAAAAAGAGAGCATGAACGTAAAGTTCAAAGAGCTCGGAGAAACTTTAGCACTGCTTGATGAAAAAGTAAAA
>JACZJL010000009.1 GCA_014860585.1 Bacteroidales bacterium
AATATCCAGAATGCCAGGGGTGTAAGTTGTGCTCAAACTCCCGGGATGACTGAAAATTCCATCTCCTTCCGTTTCCCAGAGAACACTTTCATCATTTTCTGCAGTGGCAGATAAACTCACTGTTTGCGACTCGCAAACCGAAATATCCTCTCCGGCAGAAACAGTTGCATTGGGCAGGAATGTCAGGGTAAAACAATGTTCGTCATCAGCGCAGAGACTCAGGGCAAAAGCTTTAAGGCACAGCTCAGCTAAACCGTTAATAACATCCATCTCTCCCGGGTGGTAGGTTGTGTTCAGTTGATCCTGAGCATCAAAATATCCATCACCGCTTGTTGACCAGAAAAGTTGTTGGTAATTCACCGCAAAAGCCTCATTTGTCTGGAAAAGCTCACCAGCACAGATCTCAGCAGGATCACCAGAAAAAACAATTGGTTCACGGGTGATGTCAATCAATACCTGATCGCTAACCGGCGGGCAAAGGTTGCTGTAAGCTGTCAGAGTAAGGGTTACTTCCCCATTAATTTTATCCTGAGGGCCAAAGTAATAGTAGGGGGAGGGAACAGTATCAAAGATAAAAAATCCATCACCCGAAGTAGTCCACAACATAGACGATTGTCCTGAAGCAGAATTAGACAGCACAACATACAATTCTGATTCACAAATTGTCTGATCGACCCCGGCATTTACCTGTGGCGGCTGATGCAGGGTTAATGTAAGACTATCAGTATAATCTAAACAATCGAGGAATGCAAAAGCTGTCAAAGAAAGATTCACATAACCATTGGCAACATCTTCTGTACCTGGCTCGTAAATCGTTTCCAAAGTCGTAGCGTCTTCAAAACTACCATCTCCGGAAGTTTGCCACAATACAGAAGCGGCATATTCAACAAAACCATCGACCGGCACTCCACCTGCTGAGCAGGCTGTGATGTCCTCACCTGCATTTGCAATAGCATCAAGACAGCCATCGTAAAATTTTACTTCTACCTCATCATCAACAAAAACAGAACAGGGACTGATTGGAGAACAAATTACCTTAAGGATAACAAAATCTAAATATATATCATTGTAACTTGGCTCATAGGTAGTATTAATAATTGTATCGTTAGTAAAATAACCCATTCCGTTGGTGGTTATCCATTGAATCGCGCTGTAATTTTTTGCCCATGCATTAGCTAACGGATAGGAACCGAATGGAACTGTAGCATCTTCACCGGCATAAACTGATGGAGGTTGCTGTATGAATAATGTGAGGCAATCTTCGGAATCAAGACAGTCATGGGTGCCAAAGGCTGTCAGGCAGAGGTTCACAGTACCATTGAACAGGTCGTTTGAACCTGGTGTGTAAATGGGGTCAATCTTCGAAATATCATCGAACGTCCCGTCTCCGGATGTGCTCCATGTTAAGGTATCACTGAAAAATACTGAAGCACCAACTAAATGAAGATTGTCGCCTGCACATACAGTAGTGTCCTCCCCGGCATTGGCAATAGCGTCCAAACAGGGGTATTCAATGGTCAAATGGATCTCATCCGAAACCGAAACCTGGCAGGGATTAGAAGGAAGTGCCGTAAGGGTAAGCACAACCCACTTATTGATCCTATCTTGCAGGCTTGTATGATAAAAAGTAGATAAGGCGGTGTTATCATCAAAATGGCCTGTTCCCGAGGTGTTCCAGATCACGGCAGAATAATTATCAGCTGTAGCAGAAATTGTAGAATAACTTTCTGTTTTAAAGAGCGTTGCATCCTCTCCGGCATATGCTTCGGGCAATGGTACAATGGAAACCTGCAGGCAATCGGTTTCATTTCCACATGGACTAACGCCATTAACCGTAACACATAAATTGACAATCCCTGATTCAATGTCCATAACACCAGGTATGTATTGCGACGCAAGTACATCATTACCGATAAAAACGCCATCACCGGAGGTACTCCACAATAAGCCTGCATAATTTGCTGCAGAAGCATTAAGATTCACCACATCAGTTGAGCAAATCACAAGGTCAACTCCAGCTTCAACCACTGGTAAATGTTGAATTGTCAACAACATACAATCAGTTGTTGCCTGGCAACCCTCCAGTCCTTCAGCATTGAGACAAAGTTGGACAGTTCCCATTAAGACATCAGTTGGTCCAGGTGTATACAGAACATTTAACAGGGTGAAATCATCAAAATACCCATCACCATAGGTGACCCATTGCAGCAGGCTATAATTCTCAGCATTACCTGAAAGTAAAATATTTTGTCCCTCGCAAATGATAGCATCATCACCTGCATTAGCTATAGGAATTTCCTGGAATAAAACTTCAAGGCAATCTTCTGCTGGTTGGCAACCATACAACCCACTAGCCTTAATGCAAAGCACGACATTCCCTGAGTTTAAATCTCCGGGACCAGGATGATAAACTGTGCCTAATGATTGCGGATCTTCAAACCAACCATCACCATTCGACTCCCATGTAATGGCTGAATAATCAGATGCTGTGCCGCTGAGTGAAATAAAATCATCAGACTTACAAACCAGAACATCTTCACCGGCAAAAGCAACAGGTAAAGTTTGAATATTGATCAACACCTGATCTTCTGTTGCATTGCAAATACTTATCGGAGCAGCAGTTATCGTCAGGTTTAACTGTCCGCCGGCAATATCTCCCTCACCGGGATAATAAACAGGATCAAGGGTCGTGGCATCGGAGAATGTCCCGTCGCCATCGGTTGTCCAATGAATTGATGAGTTATTCCCGGCTGTTGCCATTAAACTGACAACATCCGTTTCGCAGATCGTCTGGTTAGCTCCGGCATCAACGGTTGGAGATTTTTCAATGGCTACCGACAATGCTGAAGTTGCATTATTACAACCATTCCCAGAAAAAGCTGTTATTGAAAGAATAACCTCTCCGGCAGCAATATCCAGAATGCCAGGGGTGTAAGTTGTGCTCAAACTCCCGGGATGACTGAAAATTCCATCTCCTTCCGTTTCCCAGAGAACACTTTCATCATTTTCTGCAGTGGCAGATAAACTCACTGTTTGCGACTCGCAAACCGA